>NZ_VMMZ01000122.1:0-1035 GCF_013277475.1 Streptococcus sp. k-628 | reverse complement strand
GGTTCAAACGTTCAAGAAATCGGTACGACGCTTGAAAAAGCTGGTTTGGTAAAGCATGGTCTGATTTTTAGCTTTTATGCCAAGTATAAAAATTATACCGACTTGAAAGCAGGTTACTACAATTTGCAAAAGAGTATGAGTACAGAAGACTTACTCAAAGAGTTGCAAAAAGGTGGAACAGCTGAACCACAAGAACCTGTACTTGCGACTTTGACAATTCCAGAAGGTTATACGATTGATCAAATTGCACAAGCGGTAGGTCAATTGCAAGGTGACTTCAAAGAGCCTTTGACAGCGGAGGCTTTCTTGGCTAAAGTTCAAGATGAGAACTTTATCAGTCAAGAAGTTGCCAAATATCCTACTTTATTGGAAAGCTTGCCTACAAAGGAAAGTGGGGCTCGTTATCGTTTGGAAGGATACCTTTTCCCAGCTACATACTCTATCAAGGAAAGCACAACTATTGAGAGCTTGATTGATGAGATGTTAGCTGCTATGGATAAGAACCTATCTCCTTACTATAGTACGATCAAATCTAAAAACTTGACTGTCAATGAGTTGTTGACCATTGCTTCCTTGGTCGAAAAAGAAGGTGCCAAGACAGAAGATCGTAAGCTCATTGCAGGTGTATTCTACAATCGTTTGAATCGTGATATGCCACTTCAAAGTAACATTGCAATCTTGTATGCCCAAGGAAAACTGGGGCAAAATATCAGTCTAGCTGAGGATGTTGCGATTGATACCAACATTGATTCACCTTATAATGTTTATAAAAATGTAGGTCTCATGCCTGGTCCAGTCGATAGTCCAAGTCTGGATGCGATTGAGTCAAGCATCAATCAAACTAAGAGCGATAACCTCTACTTTGTAGCAGATGTCACAGAAGGCAAGGTCTACTATGCTAACAATCAAGAAGACCACGACCGCAATGTCGCTGAACATGTTAACAGCAAATTAAACCAAACAAACTAAAATTATGTGATACTTCACATCATTTTCTTTCGAAAATATCATCAGAAGAAAGTTGAGAAAAATGGC
>NZ_VMMZ01000121.1:0-968 GCF_013277475.1 Streptococcus sp. k-628 | reverse complement strand
AGCAACCTACGGCTAGCTTTCTAGTTTGCTATTTGATTTTCATTGAGTATAAGATTATAAGTGAAGGAGTGTGACATGAAAAAGTGGTGGAAAGAGCTGATAGATAAGCCTCTATTAAAAGCCTTTTTGCATTATTATCAAGCATCAGATAGTGAGTTGACCAGTGTTGCAGTAGCCTACTATTGGTTGATTTCGATTTTTCCCCTGCTTTTGGTGGTGGTCAATATCCTCCCCTATTTTCAGATTCCTGTGGGAGAATTTCTGGGCTTTATGAAAGACGTCCTGCCCCCAAGCCTCTATGAAGGTGTGGAAAAAATAGCCAGAGAAGTCTTGACGCAACCTTCAACAGGTTTATTGAGTTTTTCTGTTTTATCGGCGTTATGGAGTTTTTCAAAATCTATGAATTTCTTGCAAAAAGCTTTTAACAAGGCTTATGGCGTCGAAAAGAGTCGTGGGCTTATTTCCCATCAGATGGTGAGTCTCCTAGTCAGTTTTGGCTTGCAGCTCCTCTTTGCGTTTGCCTTGTTTTTGAGCTTATTTGGGCAGATGATTTTGGATTTACTTGCTCATTATTGGACAAAAGATGGCATTATCTATCAGGCTTTACAAGGTTTGGCAGGTCCTCTGACTTACGCCCTCCTCTTTGCTATCTTGGTCATGCTTTATTATTTTCTTCCCAATCTATCTAACAGGAAAATTAGCTATACCCTACCAGGCAGTGCCTTTGTTCTCTTAGTGATTTTAGTTCTACTAACTCTGTTCTCTAGTTATCTCAATTACTATGTCCATCATTTAGTGGACGTCCGAATTTTAGGTTCAGTTCTTCTTGTTGTTATGATGTTTTGGTTTATCTTGATTGCTAAAATTGTTATCCTAGGAGCGGTGATCAATGCCAGTGTTCAGAGTTTGAAAGATCCGAGCTTTAGAAAAGATTAACTATTTATCTATTACAAAAGCGCATAGTATCA
>NZ_VMMZ01000120.1:0-2090 GCF_013277475.1 Streptococcus sp. k-628 | reverse complement strand
AGCTCAGGGTCAAGATTTGACTGTGAACAATACGGTTACTTGGGACTTATCTATGCTCAAGTTTTTGGTCAATGAACTAGATATAGAAAGTCTTCGTCAGAAGTTTGAGTCTACTGAATATTTTATTCCTAAGTCTGAAAAATTCTTCCTTGGTAAAGATAGAAATAATGTTGAATTGTGGTTTGAAGAAGTATGAAGTGGACCAAGATTATTAAAAAAATAGAAGAACAAATCGAGGCAGGGATTTATCCCGGAGCCTCTTTTGCGTATTTTAAGGACAATCAATGGACAGAGTTCTATTTAGGCCAGAGTGACCCAGAGCATGGCTTGCAGACTGAGGCAGGACTAGTTTATGACCTAGCTAGTGTTAGCAAAGTTGTTGGGGTTGGCACCGTTTTTACTTTTTTGTGGGAAAAAGGTCAATTAGATATTGACAGACCAGTAACCGATTTTTTACCTGAGAGTGATTATCCAGACATCACTATTCGCCAGCTCTTAACCCACGCTACAGATCTTGATCCGTTTATTCCCAATCGTGATCTTTTAACAGCTTCTGAATTAAAGGAAGCTATGTTTCATCTCAAGAGACGAAGTCAGCCAGCCTTTCTTTATTCGGATGTCCATTTTTTACTTTTGGGCTTTATTTTGGAAAGAATCTTTAATCAAGACTTGGATGTGATTTTACAAGAACAAGTCTGGAAACCGTGGGGAATGACGGATACCCAGTTTGGCCCTGTTGAGCTTGCTGTTCCAACCGTCAGAGATGTCGAGGCAGGTCTGGTACATGATCCCAAGGCTCGCCTCTTGGGCAGACATGCTGGTAGTGCTGGTTTATTTTCGACTGTAAAGGATTTACAAATCTTTTTAGAACACTATTTAGCAGATGATTTTGCAAGAGATTTGAGTCAAAACTTTTCTCCTTTGGATGACAAGGAACGTTCTTTGGCATGGAATTTGGAAGGAGATTGGCTAGACCATACGGGCTATACAGGTACCTTTATCATGTGGAATCGTCAGAAGCAAGAAGCGGCCATTTTCCTATCAAATCGTACCTATGAAAAGGATGAGAGAATTCAGTGGATTGTAGACCGTAATCAAGTGATGGACTTGATTCGCAAACAAGAGTAAGGAGAGACATGTCAAATAGTTTAAAAGGGACTTTACTAACAGTTGTGGCTGGGATTGCTTGGGGTTTGTCGGGAACAAGTGGCCAATATCTGATGGCACACGGAATTTCGGCTCTGGTCTTGACCAACTTGCGTCTTTTAATCGCCGGTGGAATTCTTATGCTCTTGGCTTATGCTACTGCAAAGGATAAAATGCTGACCTTTTTAAAGGATAGAAAGAGTTTGCTGCCTCTTCTTCTTTTTGCTCTAATTGGTCTATTCCTCAATCAATTTGCCTATCTAACTGCTATTCAGGAGACCAATGCAGGAACCGCAACAGTGCTTCAGTATGTTTGTCCTGTCGGGATTTTGATTTATAGCTGTATCAAGGATAAGGTGGCACCGACACTGGGAGAGATTATTTCCATCATATTCGCCATTGGAGGAACCTTCCTGATCGCCACTCATGGGCAGTTGGACCAGTTATCCATGACACCTGCAGGCCTGTTCTGGGGTCTCTTTTCTGCCTTGACTTATGCACTTTATATCATTTTGCCCATAGCCCTGATTAAGAAGTGGGGGAGCAGTTTGGTCATTGGAGCGGGAATGGTCATAGCTGGTTTGGTCTCCCTTCCTTTTACAGGTGTTCTACAGGCCGCTATCCCGACTAGTCTTGATTTTCTTCTTGCTTTTGCAGGTATTATCCTTATCGGGACTGTCTTTGCCTATACAGCCTTTCTAAAAGGAGCCAGTCTGATCGGACCGGTTAAGTCAAGCTTGTTGGCTTCAATTGAGCCAATATCGGCGGTTTTCTTTGCCTTCTTAATCATGAATGAACAATTTTATCCCATTGATTTTCTTGGTATGGCAATGATATTGTTTGCTGTAACTTTGATTTCTTTGAAAGATTTACTCTTAAAAAATAAAAAGACTCTTTGTCGTCCGTGACAGAGAGTTTTTATGTAGTATTTTATACTCAATGAA
>NZ_VMMZ01000119.1:0-1523 GCF_013277475.1 Streptococcus sp. k-628 | reverse complement strand
TGACCGAGCGCTTGCGATTATTTTCATAAGACTGTTGAGCATAGTCGGCAGAATAAACCTCTTTGAAGCGCCCTTTTCCAAGACATTTTCGGACTGTCCCACGCTTGATTTCAGTATAGATAGTTTGAGGAGCTTTTCCAAGTAGAGAGGCAATTTCTCTATTTGATTTTCCCTTTTTCCATCGTTCGATTAAGCGACGACTATCGATTGTCAAATGTTTGCCTTTTGTAGTATAATTGTCTTGCATCTCCGTGACTTTTAATCATTTCAATCTTAAATTGGACTTTTTTTTACTTGGGTTGTACTTAATCTATAAGGAAGACAAGAAAAAGAGTATCAATCAAGTAAAGTCACAAAGTCACATTAGCTCCGAGCAACCATTGCAAATCGAGGTACTCATACAATGATTAAAATATTTCTCTCTGCATTTTCTGTCATTCTCTTTGCTATCCCTATCATAGCTTATTCTTTTTTTCCATCTTCTAATCTTAATATTTGGCTATCTACCAGACCTATCTTGGCACAGATTTATGCCTTCCCCTTAGCTACTGCAACTATGGTTTCTATTTTAAGTTTCGTATTTTTTTCCCTATCTTTTTACAAGAAAAATAAACAAATACGGTTTTATTCTAGCATCTTTCTCTTACTATCGTTCATATTACTATTATTCGGAACAGATAAAACCCTTTCTTCCGTATCAAATAAGACTAAAACCTTAAAATTAGTAACTTGGAACGTCGCTAATCAAATAGAAGCACAACATATTGAGCGAATTTTTAGCCATTTTGATGCCGATATGGCTATATTCCCTGAACTAGCTACCAATATCAGAGGTGAGCAAGAAAACCAGAGAATCAAACTATTGTTTCATCAAGTTGGACTTTCTATAGCCAACTATGATATTTTTACTTCTCCACCTACTGACAGTGGAATAGCTCCTGTGACTGTGATTGTCAAGAAAAGTTATGGTTTCTATACAGAAGCTAAAACTTTCCATACAACACGGTTCGGGACAATTGTATTACATTCGAGAAAACAAAATATACCAGATATCATTGCTTTGCATACTGCTCCTCCTCTGCCAGGTTTAATGGAAATCTGGAAGCAAGACTTAAACATCATTCATAATCAATTGGCTTCAAAATATCCAAAGGCTATTATTGCAGGTGATTTTAATGCAACTATGCGTCATGGAGCACTTGCAAAAATAAGCTCTCATAGGGACGCATTAAATGCACTTCCACCTTTTGAAAGAGGAACTTGGAATAGCCAAAGTCCAAAACTTTTTAATGCAACAATAGATCATATCTTATTGCCTAAAAACCACTACTATGTTAAAGATTTAGACATTGTAAGTTTTCAAAACTCTGATCATAGATGTATTTTTACAGAAATCACATTTTAATTATTTTATACTCTTCGACAATCTCTTCAAACCACGTCAGCGTCGACTTACCTTAGACATATGGTTACTGACTTCGTCAGTCTTATCTACAACCTCAAAACAGTGTTTTGAGCAACCT
>NZ_VMMZ01000118.1:0-1271 GCF_013277475.1 Streptococcus sp. k-628 | reverse complement strand
GCTCTTGAGTCTTGGTCGATAATTGATTCTTATCAACATTTCTCAAGCCATTCTTGGCAGTTGTAAGCCCAGTCTTAGCTTGAGCTAAGTCGCTTTCTGCTTCCCTTACCTTGGCTTCAGTCGCTGTGCCGTCTTGTTGAACTTCCTTCGCTTTGGCAACTGCTCGTTTTGCAGCCTCTTTGGCTTGCTCATAAGCTTGTTTACTGTCTTCGGTCTTACCGTCGAGAGAAACTGGTTTATTCAACTCTGCTTCTAGCTCTTGAGTCTTGGTCGATAATTGATTCTTATCAATTAGCGCTGTAGCTCTAACGCTATTTGTCGAGAATCCAGACTTCATTCCTTCACTGAATGTTTCATCTGTTCCTATCCTCACGTAGGCAACCACTACTCTGACATCTCCTTCGCCAAGTTTTGAATCTCGGTATTCTGGTGGAACAAAATTAAAAGTTCCAGAAACGGAGATACGTGTCTTTGCTATAGTATGGTAGCCTTGAGCCTCATTGTTATAGCTATAAGGATTAGGTGAACCACCACGTACTAAATAAGCCATCAACTCAGCGCCATCCGGTGTGTTACCAGGTTCCGCTCTTACACCAATAGTTCCCGAAATTACCGGCTTAGTCTCGGCTTTACCTTCTAACTCCTTATTAGTTGTCGTAATCCTTGCGTCAGGTAAAGGTCTAGCAATAGTTAGTGTAGTCTGATTTGTATTTCCTGAAGAATCTGTCGCAACAACCGTTACTCTGGTGTAACCATGCCTATCAATCGGCATCCTTCCTCGCAAATCTACATATCCCAATCCATTTGTAAGAGTTAATCCTGTCGCTGATAGTCCTGTGCCTTCGAGACCATTAACTGTAATACTCCTAACGGTCTTACCACTGAAAGATTTGACGGTTATTCGTAGGTTATTTCCATAGGCTTCACCTGTACTTAGCGTTCGTAGAGTTTCTTCGCTATATTGTGGAACCTTAGTTGTACCCTTACCGAATCCTATTTTCAAGGAATTATCAACAGATCTCGCTTTCCTAGATTTAGGACTATCGCTACTACCTTTTTCAACACCATTCTTTAATTGGGTTGCCTTTTTATACTCCTCAAGTGCAGCATTAAAGACCTCCTGATTGACAAGCCCATTTTCTGATTGCCCCAATGCTTCGTTGAATTTATCATAGGCTTCCTTGAGTTTTTGGACTTGTTCTGGATTTTCAGTGCTGGTCTTCAGTTCTTGGAGGAGATGATGGATTTTGTCCGATAGAGGATAGCTACCT
>NZ_VMMZ01000117.1:0-2582 GCF_013277475.1 Streptococcus sp. k-628 | reverse complement strand
CTAGCTTCCTAGTTTGCTCTAATATTAGAACATAAAAAATGCTTGGAGTATTTGTTTGTTTGTTTATTTTTATATAACAAACTATAAACACAACAAAAATATAAAAAAAGAGACAAAAATCAACAGAAAACTATTGACAACGATTTCATATAGTGTTATACTTATGGCATAAAGTTAATGGAAAGAAGGGAAAACCTTATGGGATTAGATCATTTCTTTGACAAAAACCTTGTGTTTTGCTTAGAAGCGGATAATCAAGAACATCTCTTTGATCAGGTTGCAACTTTATTGGAAGAACGAGAAATCGTAACTCCGACCTATCGTGAAGCCTTGATCACGCGTGAAAAGTCATTTCCAACTGGCTTAGATATGGAATTTTTGGGTAAGGATTTGCCGAATGTGGCTATTCCTCACACAGATATTGTTCATAATTTAGCGGAGAAAGTTGTGGTCGTTCGATTAGAGAAACCGGTGACTTTCCACAACATGATTGCGCCAGATAAGGAAGTAGAAGTATCCTTGCTCTTCTTTATCATCAATAACTCGAGTTCAAGTCAAACCAATATTCTTGCTCAGTTGATGGACTTTTTCACAGGAAATGGTCATCTTGAAGACCTATCAAAAATTTCTGAACCAGAAGCCCTCTATGCTTATATCGCTGAAGCAATCGCTTAATCTTGTCTATTAAAAATATTAAATCGGAGGAGATCCATATGATTAAAATTCTTGCTGCCTGCGGTGCAGGTGTTAACTCAAGCCACCAAATTAAAAGTGCTCTTGAAGAAGAACTTTCAAACCGTGGTTACGATGTGCACTGTGATGCAGTCATGGTCAAAGACGTTAACGAAGACCTTATCAAAGGTTATGACATCTTCACACCAATTGCTGCGACAGACCTTGGTTTTGACCCAGGTATTCCAGTTATCGAAGCTGGACCAATCTTATTCCGTATCCCAGCTATGAGTGCTCCAGTATATGATAATATTGAAGCGGCTATTAAAGAACACGGGTTAAGCTAATTTTAATTTGTTAACATTCATATAACATAAAAAAGGGAGGAACTGTTATGGATGCAATCTTTGACCTAATCAAAAAGGTTTTCACGCCCGTCTTAGATATGGGTGGACCTGTCATCATGTTAATCATTTTGACAGTATTGGCTCTACTTTTTGGAGTGAAATTCTCCAAAGCGCTTGAAGGTGGTATCAAACTTGCCATCGCTCTTACAGGTATCGGTGCCATCATCGGTATGCTAAACACTGCTTTCTCAGCATCACTAGCAAAATTCGTTGAAAATACTGGTATCCAATTGAGTATTACTGACGTTGGTTGGGCACCACTTGCAACAATCACTTGGGGATCTGCTTGGACACTTTACTTCTTGCTCATCATGTTGATTGTCAACATAGTGATGCTAGCTATGAAGAAAACTGATACACTTGACGTTGATATCTTTGATATCTGGCACTTGTCTATCACAGGTCTTTTGATTAAATGGTATGCAGATAACAACGGTGTGAGTCAAGGGGTTTCACTCTTTATTGCTACAGCAGCTATCGTCCTTGTTGGTGTGTTGAAAATTATCAACTCTGACTTGATGAAACCTACATTTGATGACCTTCTTAACGCTCCAAGTTCATCACCAATGACATCAACTCACATGAACTACATGATGAACCCAGTTATCATGGTTTTGGATAAGATTTTTGAAAAATTCTTCCCAGGTCTTGATAAATACGACTTTGACGCCGCAAAATTGAATAAGAAAATCGGTTTCTGGGGTTCTAAATTCTTTATCGGTTTCATCCTTGGTATCGTTATCGGTATTATGGGAACTCCACATCCAATTGCAGGGGTTGAAGATGCAGATAAATGGCGTCTTGTTATCAGAGGATGGTTGTCTCTTGGTTTGACTGCCGGTGTATCTTTGGAACTCTTCTCACTTATCGGTTCATGGTTCATCGCAGCCGTAGAACCACTTTCACAAGGTATTACAAACGTTGCTACTAAACGTCTTCAAGGACGTAAATTCAACATCGGTCTTGACTGGCCATTCATCGCTGGTCGTGCTGAAATCTGGGCTTGTGCCAACGTACTTGCACCAATTATGTTGGTTGAAGCGGTGCTTCTTTCAAAAGTCGGAAATGGTATCTTGCCACTTGCAGGTATCATCGCTATGGGTGTTACTCCAGCTCTCTTGGTTGTAACTCGTGGTAAATTGCTCCGTATGATCATCTTTGGAACACTCTTGTTGCCACTCTTCCTTCTTTCAGGTACACTTATCGCACCATTTGCAACAGAACTTGCTAAAGGTGTAGGTGCCTTCCCAGCAGGTGTGAGTGAAACTCAATTGATCACTCACTCAACTCTTGAAGGACCAATCGAAAAACTTCTTGGTTGGACAATTGGTAACACTACAACAGGTGATATCAAAGCAATCCTTGGTGCAGTAGTCTTCCTTGTATTCTATATCGGTATCTTTGCTTGGTACAGAAAACAAATGATTAAACGTAACGAAGAGTACGCAGCAAAAGCAAAATAATGCGCTCCTATAAAATGTAAGCTCAATGAAAATCAAAGAG
>NZ_VMMZ01000116.1:0-11758 GCF_013277475.1 Streptococcus sp. k-628 | reverse complement strand
TTGGAGCTGCTAGTGTTGCGGTTGCGGCTCTGATGTTCTTTGCAAATGGGGTGCAAGCGCAGGCACCTGCAGTATCTTCGGCAACAGCCAGTGATGTAGTTGCTGGATCTGCTGGAAATTCAGATGGGGAACCACAGGAGTCAGATGGGGAAGAGTCAGAGAAGGTCTCTGAGACTGAACCGTCGGCTGAGCTCCAGTCTACAGGGGAGTCAAACTCTCCAGAGACTAAAACCGAGGACGCTAGTAAGGGGCAGGAAACAGCTGACCTTGCTCCTATCAAACCAGAGGCAAAACCAGCTGCTCAAGAAACTTCTCAATCAGAGAGAGAAAAAGAGCAAGACCAGCCCACATCTGCCACTAAAACGACAGATGCTAAATCACTCCAAGGCAATCTGCAAGCTTTGTTGGAAAAACTAACTCTTAGCTCCATGAAAGCGCTCCACGATGAAGTGGAAGCAGGTCTAGCAGCAGCTAAGGCAGTTTTGGACGACCCAAATGCGACGCAAGCGCAAGTTGACGAGCAAGTAAGAGCTATGGAAGAACTGACGAGCCGTGTCAATCAAGCCTTGGAGCCATCGCTACCAAAATTGACAGACTTGGGTGAAGCAGGTTCGATAAATAATAAGCTTGTCGAACCAAACGGAACTGCAACTGAGCAAGCAAGTAGTGGGAAGCGTCGTAAAAGAGGGGGAGTGATCGAGCCTGGATCAGTTGCAAACCAAGTTAGTCCAACTGATGAAGGAAAGGAGACGGCTCCTGAAGCTAGCTCTCAATCTACGCCACGAGAACTCCCAACCTACACCAATACGACAGAAGGTGAAAACGGCGTTTATGGACTAAAAGAGGAATTGGAGAATATCACAAAGGAACTCCGACGGTACGGAGCGTCAGAAGATAAAATCCAAGCAGCAAAAGCAGCAGCTGATAAGTTTAATGAAGCCTTTTCTAAAGGTGATACCATCAGCCAAGAAGATTTTGCCGCTGCCCTAGTCGACCTGAAAAAATCCCGAGACCTGATCGAAGGAGTGCTGGAAGAAAAATATGGAGAAGAGACTACAGTTGGAGGAGTAACCCCTCAACCACGTGATGGTGGCTACTCTGACTTTCGTAGTTCGAGAGTTACAAGAGCTGCAAGAGCTGGCGAAAACTACTCTCAGGACTTTAATGAAGCAAGAGAAAGTTACTTTGAGAGGACGGACATAAAGGGTCATTCTCCTTACGATAAGTACACCTATGTATTCTTCTCAGACAGACGTCCGAGAAATGAAGCTACGGCATATATTAAAGACGGGTATAAGTATCTAAACGTCACAGTAAAACCTACTACTAAAGGTTTTTCATGGACAATTGAAATCAATAAAGATAATCACAGGACACTTCCAGGTCATACAGAAGTGTGGTTCACTGTCCCATCAGGGCAAACTGTTAAAACCAATACTGTAGGAATCAGTTATTATGACCGTGGCGGGGGAGGACATGCTCCGGCTCAAGATGGTCGAGATTTGGTAGAAAAATTAAAGAATGCAAATATAGGGCTAGGAGATGTAACGAAAGGAACTATTTCAAATAGTGGTTTACCTAGGAGATTTGGACCTACAGTTTTTCCGCGTAATAATTTAGAAGATTTAGCTAGAGGGCGTCGCTATGATGCTAATCCTTATGAAAGACGATTTGAAAGTCAGGAAAGTCAAGCTATATCCAATGAAAAGCTAGAAAATATTAAAAGAGACGCCAATGCAGCATTATACTATTTCCAACTCCCAAACTCAGATAAATCTTATAAATTAACCTTTGAAACTGAGGGAAATAATGATCTTGGTAAACTAGACTATGCGGCAGGTCTACGAGGACAAGACGGTCGGGAAGTTTTCCTCGTGAACCAATGGCACTCTAGAACTACTTCGGAATTCAAAGAGGACGCTCTTAAACAAATAGAACAAGCACGTAGAGACAAAAATAATAGCATTACTGGCAATAGGAACTTGTCCGAAGTGGAACAAAATGGTGCCACTGCTACAGTTAATATCTATGCAAGGCGAGCTACAGATAAAATCAATAAAGCTCAGAATATCGGTGAAGTTGACAACGCCCTAGACCAAGGATTGAGAGATATTAGGCAGGTTAACCCAGTAGGGAAAGAATTGCCGAAGCGTGAATTGGCAGCCAAGGCTCAAGAGAAGAAAAATCAAATTACAACGACGCCACATCTCACAAATGAAGAAAAGACAGCAGCCATCAAGAAAGTTGAAGCAGCTGTTAAGACGGCAGAAGGTGAAATTGATAAGGCTACTGATCAGTCAGGCGTTGACGCAGCGAAGAATACAGGTATTAGCAATGTGAATGCCGTAACCGCAACTCCAACTGCGAACACAACAGCCAAACAAGAATTGGCAGCCAAGGCTCNNGCAGAAGGTGAAATTGATATAGTGATTGATAGAATGTTGGAAAAACTCAATTTGAGGTGAACATTCAGAAAATCTTTCTCTGATAAAACGCATAATATCAAGCTTTTTAAGGCAAGGTATTATGCGTTTTTATCATTTTGAAACTTTTTGTTCCATCCTTTTTGTGATATTTTTCCCTTATTTCATAAACATTTCATATTTGGATTTTATAATAAGATATAGCTTTCCAGTTTTTACTATACTTTGATATTCAAATATGTTATACTATGATTATCAAAGTAAATGAAAGGGGTTACGAACATGACGCCAGAAGAAATGTATCTGACAGAGCGATTGGACGTACAGATAGCTCATTTTTTAAAGAAAAGCGTTCAACATCGTAGACGCTATAAGGTATTAAAAATAACAGAAATTGTGGCAGGTTTTCTCATAGCTGTTTTTTGTGCTATTCCTATGCCAGGTGATCGCTACCGTTTGATTTCGGTTGCCTTGTCCAGTCTAGGCTTGCTGTGTGAGGGGATTCTCAATTTGTATAATGCCAAAGAACACTGGATTTCTTACCAAAAGACTGCGCAACTCCTGGAAAGGGAAAAATTCCTCTATCAATGTCAAACAGAGAAATATGCAGGAAAGACCAAGGCTTTTGCCCTATTTGTCAAGACATGCGAAGGTCTTATCTCAGAGGAAATCAACCAGTGGGAAAGTATCCAGTCAAAAGAAGTGGCAGCTAGTGCAGATGCTCCAGAGAAAAAAGAATAGGAGGTGGAGGAAATGTCTCAATCCAGCTACCTATTGCCCTTGCTCTGGTTAAAAAAAGAAGCCGATAAGGAAAAGATGAGCGCGACTCAGTGCCAGATATTTTTCTTTTACTATCAACTGTTTGAACTCTTATTTGCTAGAGAAAGCGACTTGAGAGACTTATGTCTGGGAAGGCAAGGTTTTTATTTCTTGCAGTTAGAGAAAGATTTGCTTTCTGGAGTTTCCCAATTTCTAAAAAACTTGGAGGGGAAAGGGACTCTCAAAGCTAACCAAGAAGTATCAGCTCGCAAAGCCCTTTTTCTAGCCTTGACAACTAGCCAGCCAGATTGGCAGGAGTTAGCTCCTGTTTTTGATTTTTATCAGACTATCGGGAGACTTGAACATCCTTCTCTCTTGAGTTCTCAGGACAGACAATATCTGATGTGGATTTACCAGTCAGCTTTGGAGAAGGATTATAGTGTCAAGGTAATTGGCGACAAGCATTTTGTATTGAAGAGACAAGATGCTACTAAATTGACAGGGCGCCAAACTCAAACTTTGGAAATTCTGAGCCAATCAGAAGACTTGGTCAATCCTGTCTATGTTACATTAGGAGAAAAGGGGGTGCTCTTGCTTGATTAAGAGAGGAGATGTTGTAGCTCTTTATTTGCCTTTTCCGACTATTAGTAGCGATTTGGCTGTGAAGAATCATATGTATATCTGTATTGACAACAGCACGACTAAAAACAAAGAGTTGGTTAAAAATCAGACCTTCAAACCAGCTCTCTTGACCAGACGTTTGGTCAAGAACTTTATGATAGAAGAGCCGGATTTAGCTCGTAATCCTTTTACAAGACCAACCTTGATTGACTTAGATAAGGTATTTATGTTGGATAATACGGTCATTCCGACTTCTTATCTAGCCAGACGGCGACGCAATGTCTCAGAAGAATTGTACGAGGAAATTTTGGATCACTTAGTCCAACCACGGCTGATTTCGCTGAACAAGTCTGAGTTTATGCAACTCAATCCAGGAACTTATTAGGAGGTAGAAGATGACAAATAAAGCAGTAAATGACTTTATACTAGCTATGGATTACGATAAAAAGAAACTCTTGACCCATCAGGGAGAAAGTATTGAAAATCGTTTCATCAAAGAGGGGAATCAGCTACCCGATGAGTTTGTTGTTATCGAAAGAAAGAAGCGGAGCCTGTCGACAAACACAAGTGATATTTCCGTGACGGCTACCAACGATAGTCGCCTCTATCCTGGAGCACTTCTCGTAGTGGATGAGACTTTGTTAGAGAATAATCCCACTCTTCTTGCGGTCGATCGTGCTCCGATGACTTATAGTATTGATTTGCCTGGTTTGGCAAGTAGTGATAGCTTTCTCCAAGTAGAGGACCCCAGCAATTCAAGTGTTCGCGGAGCGGTAAACGATTTGTTGGCCAAGTGGCATCGAGACTATGGTCAGGTCAATAATGTCCCAGCTAGAATGCAGTATGAAAAAATCACGGCTCACAGCATGGAACAACTCAAGGTTAAGTTTGGTTCTGATTTTGAAAAGACAGGGAATTCTCTTGATATTGATTTTAATTCTGTCCATTCGGGCGAAAAGCAGATTCAGATTGTTAATTTTAAGCAGATTTATTATACAGTCAGCGTAGATGCTGTTAAAAATCCAGGAGATGTATTTCAAGATACTGTAACGGTAGAGGATTTAAGGCAGAGAGGAATTTCTGCAGAGCGTCCTTTGGTCTATATTTCGAGTGTTGCTTATGGGCGCCAAGTCTATCTCAAGTTGGAGACCACGAGTAAGAGTGATGAAGTAGAGGCTGCTTTTGAAGCTTTGATAAAAGGAGTCAAGGTAGCTCCTCAGACAGAGTGGAAGCAGATTTTGGACAATACAGAAGTGAAGGCGGTTATTTTAGGGGGCGACCCGAGTTCGGGTGCCCGAGTTGTAACAGGCAAGGTGGATATGGTAGAGGACTTGATTCAAGAAGGCAGTCGCTTTACAGCCGATCATCCCGGTTTGCCGATTTCCTATACAACTTCTTTTTTACGGGACAATGTAGTTGCGACCTTTCAAAACAGTACGGACTATGTTGAGACTAAGGTGACAGCTTACAGAAACGGAGATTTACTCTTGGATCATAGTGGTGCCTATGTTGCCCAATATTACATTACTTGGGATGAATTATCCTATGATTATCAAGGTAAAGAAGTTTTGACTCCTAAGGCTTGGGACAGAAATGGGCAGGATTTGACGGCTCATTTTACCACTAGTATTCCTTTAAAAGGGAATGTTCGCAATCTCTCTATCAAAATTAGAGAGTGTACCGGACTTGCCTGGGAATGGTGGCGTACGGTTTATGAAAAAACCGATTTGCCACTAGTGCGTAAGCGGACGATTTCTATTTGGGGAACGACTCTTTATCCTCAGGTAGAGGATAAGGTAGAAAATGATTAGGAGAGAAGAATGTTTGCGACAAAAAGAGGCGATGATCTCTCTGCGAATATCTGAAAGTTTATCTCTTGCCTAGCGATTTTCCTTTGGACTAGGCTCGTGATGCTAAAATGAGTCTATCAAATAGGATGTGTAAAAAAGTAAAAAGGGTAGTGAAACTCCTTGCTATACAGGGGATTAGCTACCTTTTGCTTGTTTTAGAAGTGCCGTTGTACTAGTCTAACTTCAGTATCATGTAAAATCAAAAAGAACATAAATTTCTGTTTCAAGAACACATAAATTATGGTTTTGTTTAGAAGCTCTTCTATTGACTTCTTAGAATGCAATAGCGCCTATAAGAACTGTTGAATTTCAAAGTATTTACTTGAACTATGATACGTCTGGAGTAGACTGTCAACAAAAGGTGCAGTATGATTGTTTTTGTCGCTTATATCTATAAACTCAAAACAGTAGCTTGAGCGGACTTTGTCAAACTTTCTATTTTCAGATAATGGTCTAGTTTGTTTTTTGAATGTTGATAAGGATGGAAAGGCAAGACCATCTTGGCAACAAAAGTGTCATCCTAGCTTGATTTACTGAATAAAATCTATTTCCTCTAGTGAAAATCGAAAAAACTTGTGTTATAATAAGAAAGATTAAAATGTGAAAAAAGGAGATTCCTAATGGGACGTAAATGGGCCAATATCGTAGCCAAGAAAACGGCTAAAGATGGAGCTAACTCTAAAGTATATGCAAAATTTGGTGTAGAAATCTATGTAGCAGCAAAAAAAGGTGATCCGGATCCAGAATCAAACTCAGCTTTGAAATTCGTTATCGACCGTGCTAAACAAGCCCAAGTGCCAAAACACGTTATCGATAAGGCTTTGGACAAGGCTAAAGGAAACACAGACGAAACCTTTACAGAAGGACGTTACGAAGGTTTTGGACCAAATGGTTCTATGTTGATTGTTGATACCTTGACTTCAAATGTCAACCGTACAGCGGCTAATGTCCGTGCAGCCTTTGGTAAAAACGGAGGAAACATGGGTGCTTCAGGTTCGGTTTCATACCTCTTTGACAACAAGGGTGTTATCGTATTTGCAGGTGAAGATGCGGACGCAGTCTTTGAGCAATTGCTAGAAGCAGACGTTGATGTGGACGATGTAGAAGCAGAAGAAGGTGCAATCACAGTTTACACAGCGCCAACTGACCTTCACAAGGCTATCGTTGCCCTCCGTGAGTCAGGTATTGAAGAATTCCAAGTGACTGAATTGGAAATGATTCCTCAGTCAGAAGTGGAATTGTCAGGCGATGACCTTGAAACCTTTGAAAAACTTTACAGCGTTCTTGAAGACGACGAAGACGTACAAAAAATCTACACAAACGTAGACGGGTTCTAATTTAACCTAGAGAACATGATCCTAAGTGAGAAAATCACTTGGGATTTTTTGAATAAAGAAAATAGTTCTCTAGGAAACTTTTTTCTTGACATCTCTTTTCAAAATGGTAAAATAGTTCTCATGAAAACTTAATTAGTTCCTAGGAGAACTAAATGTGATAGTTAGAAAGGAATTAGTATGGATAAACCGATGTTGGTCTTTAAGCGTTTTGGTCATCAGATTCATCTCATGGTGCAAAAGGAAGCCAAACGTTGTGGTATTGAATTTATGGGTGGGCCTCAAGGTCAGGTTGTGCGTTTTTTGGATAATTGTGAGAAAAACCAAGACTTGGTCTTGATTAAAGATATCGAGCAGGAACTCAATATTACCAAGTCTGTTGCTAGTAATCTGGTTAAGCGTATGGTGCAAAATGGTTTGGTGGAATTGGAGGTGAGTCCTAGCGATAAGCGGGCAAAATTTGTTCGTTTGACGGACAAAGCACGTTCTCAAATGAAGCAGGTTAAGGCCTTTTTTGAACGAATTGATAAGCAGTTGATGGAAGACATTGATGAAGATGAATTACTGATTTTTGAGAAAGTTCTCGGTCAACTACAGGCGAATATCAAGGGAATAGGAGGAGAGAATGAAGAAATTAGCCAAACGAATTAGTAGAAAAGAATGGGGGATGATTTTACTAGCCATTCTCTTTACCTGCTTTTCGGTCTATCTGGAGTTGGAAGTGCCGACCTATATCTCGAAAATTACGGATTTACTGGGAACTCAAGGAACAAACTTAGATGAGTTATGGCAGCCAGCAGGTATGATGGTGGGAATGTCCTTTCTTGCCTTCTTGTCCGCAGTTGCAGTTGGATTTTTTGCGTCCAGAGTGGCGGCTTCTTATACTAGTAGGCTAAGAAGTGATATTTTTAACCGAGTTTTGGATTACTCGCAGACAGAGATTAAGAAATTCTCTATCCCTAGTCTCTTAACTCGTACCACCAATGATATTACTCAGGTTCAGATGTTGATTACCATGGGCTTGCAAGTGGTTACGCGTGGTCCGATTATGGCTATCTGGGCCATCGGGAAGATTTTAGGCCATTCAGAATACTGGCTCTGGGCCGTACTTGTGGCAGTGATTGTCAACATCCTGATGACGACTGTTTTGATGACGCTAGCCTTTCCAAAACAGTCCTTGATTCAGGGGCTGACAGATAAGCTGAACAGTATCACTCGTGAGAGTTTAACAGGTATTCGTGTCGTTCGCGCCTACAATGCTGAAGAATACCAAAATGAAAAATTTGCAGCAGCAAATGATGAATTGACACGTTTGAATTTGTTTGTCAACCGTCTTATGGCTATTTTGAACCCTATCATGATGGGGATTTCAAGCGGTTTGAGTGTGGCGATTTACTGGATTGGGGCCTATGTGATTAACGACGCTGCTCCGATAGTGCGTCTGCCTCTCTTTAGTGACATGATTGTTTTCATGTCTTATGCCATGCAGGTTGTCATGGGTTTCCTTCTCATGGGAGCACTTTTCATCGTTCTTCCCCGAACTATGGTCTCTGCCAAGCGGATCAATCAAGTTCTAGATTTGCATTCGTCTATCCAAAACCCTGCTCAAGTGCAGCAGGCTGATGAAAACCTCAAAGGTCAGGTCGAATTTAAGGATGTGACCTTCCGCTATGCGGCAAATTCGGAGGCGGTTATTGAGAATGTTAGCTTTAAAGCAGAAGCTGGCCAAACAGTGGCCTTTATTGGGTCAACAGGTTCTGGTAAATCTACTCTAGTTAATCTGATTCCACGTTTCTACGACGTATCAGCAGGAGAGATTTTTGTAGACGGTGTCAATGTTCAAGACTATGCCTTAGAAGATTTGCGCAACAAGGTTGGCTATATTCCACAAAAAGCTGTTCTCTTTTCAGGTGATGTCAAGGCTAATCTAGACTTTGGACAGAGTCAAGAAACACCACTTAGTGAGCAGGCTATGTGGCAGGCCTTGGAATTGGCCCAGTCTAAGAACTTTATCGAAGACAAGGAAGCGGGTTTAGAGTCAGAAGTGACCCAAGGAGGAATCAACTTCTCAGGTGGTCAAAGACAGCGTCTGGCCATTGCGCGTGCCTTGGCTCGGAAGCCAGAAATCCTCATCTTTGATGACTCCTTCTCAGCCTTGGATTACAAGACAGACCGTGTCCTACGCCAAGAGTTAGCAGAGAAAACCAAGTCTATGACCAAGCTTATCGTCGCACAGCGTATTTCAACGATTATGGATGCTGATTTGATTTTGGTCTTGGATCAAGGAAAAGTCGTGGGACAAGGCACCCACAAGGAACTTCTAGCTAATAACGAAGTTTACCAAGAAATTGCCTATTCACAACTATCGAAGGAGGAATTGGAACATGGAAAATAAGAAAATGTCTCTCTGGAAACAGAGTAAACCCTATCTTGCAGGCCTCCAGTTTGCCCTTCTGATAGCCTTTCTAGCAACAATCGTATCCAATATCATTACTGTATATGGTCCAACTCGCATCAAGGAAATGACTAATATTATTGCCAGTGGTCTGGAAACAAGTGTGGATGTCGCGGCAGTTGCAGCTATTGGTGGTTTTTTGGCCGTGATTTATGTGATCGGACTTCTATCAAATTATTTACAGGCCTTTCTGTTTACAACAGCTATTCAACGTTTTTCAGAGCGTTTGAGAAGAGCTATTGCAGAGAAAATCAATAGCCTGCCATTGGGATATTTTGATGGGCATTCTCAAGGAGATACCTTGTCTCGTGTGACTAATGATGTTGATACTGCAGCCCAGTCCCTCAATCAAAGTCTAGGAACAGTTCTTTCATCTAGTTTATTAGTTTTAGCAGTCTTAGTAACCATGTTTGGGATGAACTGGATTTTAGCCTTGGTGACGGTTGTTTCAACCCTTATTGGTTTTGTTTTCGTGTCCGTCTTTATGGGCAAATCGCAGGGCTTCTTTAAGAGTCAGCAACAAGATTTGGCAGCTGTAAATGGCTATGTGGAGGAAATGTACTCTGGCCATAATGTGGTGACCAGTTACAATGCTATCGAGAGTACGAAAGAAGAGTTTGCGACATTAAACAATCGTCTGTATGATAGTATCTGGAAATCTCAGTTTATTTCAGGAATTATGATGCCGATTATGATGTTTATTGGGAACTTTAGCTATGCCTTGGTGATTATCGTTGGTGCAGTCTTGGCTCTGAATGGGCAGATTAGTATCGGGATTATCGTTGCCTTTATGGCCTACGTTCGTATCTTTTCTCAGCCTCTTTCACAAATTGCCCAAGGGATTACCAGTCTTCAGCAGGCTAGTGCGGCCATGGGACGTGTCTTCGAATTCCTGGCTGAAGAAGAGATGGAAGATGAATCCCATAAAGAAAGACAATTGAGCGATATGAAAGGTCAAGTAGTCTTTGATCGAGTATCCTTTGGTTATACACCAGAGCGAACCATTATCCATGACTTTTCTGCGACGGCTCATGCAGGTCAAAAGGTTGCCATTGTCGGACCGACAGGAGCTGGTAAGACAACCATTGTCAATCTTTTGATGAAGTTCTATGAGATTGATAAGGGAAGCATCCGTATCGATGGTGTAGATACCAAGGAGATGAAGCGTTCGGAAGTACATGATGCCTTTTCAATGGTCTTGCAGGACACCTGGCTCTTTGAAGGCACTATCCGAGACAATCTCATCTATAACCAAACAGGTATTAGTGATGAGCGCGTGATTGAAGCCAGCAAGGCTGTAGGGATTCACCACTTTATCATGACTCTACCAGATGGTTATGATACTGTCTTGGATGATACAGTGACCTTGTCTGTCGGACAAAAACAACTTTTGACTATCGCTCGTGCTTTGCTGAAAGATGCACCGCTCCTAATCTTAGATGAGGCTACCTCTTCTGTTGATACCCGTACAGAGGAATTGATTCAGAAAGCCATGGATCGTTTGATGGAGGGCAGAACTTCCTTTGTCATCGCCCACCGCTTGTCAACCATCCGTAATGCTGATCTGATTCTGGTTATGAAAGATGGCAATATCATCGAGCAAGGAAATCATGATGAGCTGATGGCACAAGCTGGTTTCTACGCTGACCTCTACAACAGTCAATTTACAGAAGACGAAGCAGAAGAGTAAATCGAAAGAAGGCTTGACGGCCTTCTTTTTCTGCACTATACTAGAAGACAAGTGCTTCCCTGCAAGCAAAATTTGAGTAAGTAATGAGAAATCGATATGAAAAATTATCAAGAATGGTATGGTCACGTTGCTGCTAATATTAAAAATAAGCCCTTTCTTCTGAGCTTGTTAAGAACTTTCAATCGGTTCATGACGGTAGTTATGCCTATGATTTATCTAATCTTGTTAGCAATTACCTATTTCCAAGAAGGACTTGGGAAAAAGATATGGATCTATTTGTTTATTCCAGCGTCAGGTTTTGTGATTTTGTCCTTTCTTCGTAAGAAAATCAATGCTCCTAGGCCTTATGAGGAATGGGCTATTAAACCCTTGCTTGACAGAGATAGTCCTGGTCAGTCTATGCCCAGTCGTCATGTCTTTTCAGCAACCATTATCTCCATGGCTTGCTTGCATGCTAGTTTATCTGTAGGGGTTACCTTGTTGGTCTTGTCAGCCCTCCTCGGTCTAGTGAGAGTCTTAGGGGGAGTGCATTATCCCAAGGATGTAGTGGTTGGCTATATTTGTGGTCTTGTGTGGGGTGTGCTTTTCTTTCTATTTTGACCTGTAAGTTAATACTCAATGAAAAT
>NZ_VMMZ01000012.1:0-2775 GCF_013277475.1 Streptococcus sp. k-628 | reverse complement strand
TCTAGGCTTTTTCTAATAGTTTAATTGAATTTAAATGAGTTTGGGAATACTATCCAAGCTCATTTTTTCTCAGACTGCAAGCAGTTCATCAATAAGAATTATACTCTTCGAAAATCTCTTCAAACCACGTCAGCTTCACCTTACCGTAGGTATGGTTACTGACTTCGTCAGTTTCATCCACAACCTCAAAACAGTGTTTTGAGCAACCTGCGGCTATCTTCCTAGTTTGCTCTTTGATTTTCATTGAGTATTAATAAACAAAAATCCCACCTGACTAGGTGGGTTTTCTTATGCACTATTTTCCAAAAATCTCTTTGAGATCTGCGTCTGTAATCCCAATCATGGCGGGGATGCTGTCCCAGTTTTCTTCGGTTAGGATGTAGGATTGTTCAGGGGTACTTGATGTTACTGTTTCAGAGACCGCTTGTTGCTTTTCTTCAACATTCTCCAATAAATCACTGAAGCGTTCAATCAGATAAGTTTTTCGGGCAGTTCCGATATGTTGGGTAGCATAGTCAAAGGCCTGTAATTCGCCTAGTAAGATAAGCTTGCTTTTGGCGCGTGTAATGGCTGTATAGATGAGATTGCGCTCCAGCATACGCCTACTAGCACTGGTGATCGGTAGGATGACAACAGGGAACTCACTTCCCTGTGATTTATGGATGCTCATGGCATAGGCCAGGCGAATCTTGTACCATTCGTTACGTGGGTAAGAGACTTCATTGCCATCAAAATCAATAACAATCTCGTCTTGTTTCGACTCGGTGTATTTACCCGGAATCAGGTCTGTGATGGCTCCTAAATCTCCATTAAAGACATTGATTTCAGCATCGTTGACCAAATGAATGACCTTGTCGCCCTTACGATAGTGACACTGGGGAGCTTCAAAACTGAGTTGATTTTTTTGTGGTGGATTGAGCAGGTCTTGCATGAGCTGGTTAATGGCATCAATCCCTGCCGTCCCTCGGTACATGGGAGCCAGAACCTGAATATCACGAGCAGGGATACCACTTCTGAGGGCAGCGCCTAAGATCTTTTCAATGGTAGCAGGAATATGGCCACTAGCAATTTCAAAGTAGGAACGGTCTGCTTTTTTCTGGGTGAAATCAGCTGGCAAGATACCCTGTCGAATCTGACTAGCTAGGGTGACGATGGTTGATTCTTCGCTTTGCCGATAAATTTTTTCCAAGCGAGTCTGAGGAATCAAGGGAATATGAAGCAGATCCGCTAGAACCTGTCCAGGACTGACAGACGGTAGCTGGTCACTGTCTCCCACGATGAGAATTTTACTGTTAGAAGAGATGTTGGAGAAGAGTTGATTGGCCAGCCAAGTATCCACCATAGAAAATTCATCCACGATAATAAAGTCGGCATCCAGATAATCTTCCAGATGACTGGTATCATCGTCGCCTGTCATTCCCAAGTGGCGGTGTATGGTCGCGCTAGGCAAGCCTGTCAATTCATTCATGCGTCGAGCAGCTCGACCAGTTGGAGCGGCAAGAAGAATCGGCAAGTTGCTTTTTTTCCTGAGGTCAAGTCCTTCTAAAAGTGCGTAAACAGCGATGATCCCATTGATAACAGTTGTCTTACCAGTACCAGGCCCACCTGTCAGAATAAAGACCTTGTTCTGGATAGCATCACAGATGGCTTGTTTTTGAATGCTATCATACTCAATTCCCAGCTCTTCCTCGACAGTAGTGATATGCTTTTGAATGGTTTCTAAATCCTGACTCTTCTGTTTTCCTTTTTCAAGGATACGAACCAAGTGACTGCGGATGCCTTCCTCAGCGAAAAAGAGGCTGTTGTCAAAAATCTTGGTATCAACCTGCTGAACCTTGTCTTCTTCAATCAGGTAGGAGAGTTCTTGGGCCACTTGGCTGGGGTCCAGTTCCACGGGGCGAGAAGATTCAAGGAGAGTAAGGGTTTGTTCTAGTAAATCCCGTGCTTCAACATAGGTGTCCCCTGTTTCCATACAGACCTGAAAAAGACTGTGAACTAGACCGGCACGGAAGCGCTCAGGAGCCTGACTTTCGATGCCTAGTTCTTCCGCTAATTGGTCAGCAATGGTAAAGCCCAAACCCTTGATATCTTCAACCAGTTGATAGGGATAATTTTCAACCACATCAAGGGTTTCTTCCTTGTAAAAGTCTTGAATCTGAAAGGCTAGTTTGTTGGGAATGCCGTAGTTGGCAAGTTTGGCCAAAACCATCTCGGTTCCGTAGTTGAGACGAAGTGTGGAGACGAATGCCTCGCGATTTTTTGCAGAGAGTCCTGCGATACCTTCTAGCTTTTCTGGGTGTTGCAGAATTTCGTCAATGGTATTGTCACCATAGGTGTCCACTATTTTCTGAGCTGTCTTGAGACCAATTCCCTTGAAATGGCTACTTGAAAAGTACTTGACCAAGCCCTTACTAGTTGGTTTTGCGCGTTCATAACGACTGATTTGCAGTTGTTCCCCATACTTGGAGTGCTGGACAATTTGCCCCCAAAAAGTATAGTCTTCTCCCTCAATCACGTCAGCCATGGTACCAGTGACAATAATTTCAAAATCATCAAAGTTTTCTGCGTCTGTATCGTCGATTTCTAGGAGGAGGATACGATAAAAATTGCTGGGATTTTCAAAAATAATCCGTTCAATGGTTCCTGAAAAATAAACTTCCATAAAATTCCTTTGCATGAATAGGTGAGAGTTAATACTCTTCGAAAATCTCTTCAAACCACGTCAGCTTCGCCTTGCCGTACTCAAGTACAGCCTGCGGCTAGCTTCCTAGTTTG
>NZ_VMMZ01000115.1:0-2774 GCF_013277475.1 Streptococcus sp. k-628 | reverse complement strand
TTTGATTTTTATTGAGTATGAGTTTTTTTCTGGGCTGTGGTGTCAAACAATTCATTTTCTATCTAGTTTGGTATAATCTATTTCAATACATTGGAAAGCGTCTGTGAAATATGTTATAATTTATAAGAAAATATACAGTTTCGCTACAAATGAACATTTATATATAAGTTTATGTATAAGATAGTTTTCTCATTAGGATAATATCTTGTAAAAACGATATTCCTGTAGATACAGTACTTAAATAGTATTTGTAAAGGAACAAAATAATCTATAGCTATTTTTATTGTAAGAATCAAAGTAGAGAGTGTTATGCTAATGGAAACTGTAATATTTTATTTTTTAGAATATACTTGGATAAATTAATTTTGAAAGTTAAAGTGAGGTAATGTATGTTTGTGTGTTTAAAAGGTTTAGGAAAATTTCGTAAATCCAAAGCTTATGGTTTGGTTGGTTGTTTGACACTATCCGCAGTGATTGGCTTAGCTGCACCAGAGTTACCAGTTATTGGTGGCGGGGGTGTTTATGCTGATGTCATTCAAGGCGGTAGCGATATTCACGATGTGGACGTTCATAGTAAATCTGTAGAAGGTGTTGCTATGACTTATACTACTTATGATAGTGGAACAAGTGGAAAACAAACTGCGTCTGGCAGTGGTGTATTCGTAGCGCCGAATGTGATGGTAACAGTAGCTCATAACTACTATGATAAAAACCAAGAGGATAAGTCTGCAGTATTGCGTGGTGGAGAGTCTGCTCGTAGTTATGTTGTAATGAACTCGGAAAAGGAGAAAAGCAATAAAGTACCTACTTCAGGGGTATCAGAAGCTCTTGAAAAAGACTCTATTCACTTGTATAACGGCAAAGACTTTGGTAAAGACTATAGCAATGACTTAGCAGTAGTGGTAACTAAAAAGCCTGTAGAAGCTATGACAGGTGGTGAGGACTCTCCAAGAGAGTTGAGTCATAAAGAGGTTTCTACTGGTGATAAAATCACTATGGTCGGATATCCCAATGATTTTTCTACTCCAAATTTAAGTAAAGAAAATAAAGCTCGATTGAAAGACGGTAAGGCTTATTCAGTCTCAACAACTGTGAGCAGTATCAATAAAGAGAGTGGTGCAGTCACTTATCATTCCTCAGCTTTAGGAGGTTTTTCAGGTGCTCCTTTGTTTAATGATAAGGGAGAGGTAGTCGGTATCCACCAGCACGGAACAAATACTTCAAACGCTCCTGAGAGTGAGCGTATTGGGGGTGGTACGATTTTTACGGACAAGCACAGAACTTGGATTCGTTCTATGATTGATAAATATGGTATAAAGGGTTGGTATATAGATGGTGCAAACCGTTACTACTATGATGAAAATCATATAGCTTTAAAAGATGTAGAGTCTGAGATTGACGGTGCTTTGTATAGTTTTGATGAAAAAGGTCGAGCTACTTTAGTAAAAGGTGAAGAAAAAGGTCGTGTTCTACTTCGAGTGGAAGATACTAAAGGAACTCGTTTGATTTCAGATAAGGTTGTTCAGGAAGGTCCTGTTGGAAGTGGTTTGAATTTTCATTTAAGACAAAATCCAGACTTCAAACAGTTAATAGCAACTTCCCCAACAGCTAAAGTGGTATCCTATAACGGAGTGTCAATTAACAAACTAGCAAGTGATACTACTTGGTCTGATGACTATGTCAGTAAGTTAGCTTTAGGAGATACAATTATAAGAGCGGTAGTAGATTCGGTAACTCCTCCATCAACGTCTTCTTCGGATTTTGCAAGAACTGAAGTTGGTAAAGTCGATTTGAGTGGTAAATCGAACTTACCTGTACCTAGTAAAGAAGTGTTACAAGCTCCGAATGGCTCAGAAAATTTCTATGCTACAACGCACATTCAAACGCCAGATGGATCGGGATCAGGTACTTTAATTGCACCCAATTTGGTGTTAACAGTCGCTCATAATTTCTTAACAGTTAAAGGTTCTGAAGTAATTACTAAATCTGGTCGTACCAATACAGTGTATAAAGCAACTTTGCCGAATGGGTTGTCTGTGAATTTTTCAGATGATGATATTGTTTATTGGAATAAGAAAGATTCAGTATTTGGATTTAAAAATGACTTAGCCTTGGTTCGATTAAAAGAAGAGGTAAAAGGATCAACTCCTGTAGAGGTGGTATCTGAATCAACTTCTGTTGCTAAAGGTGAAAAAGTTTCGGTTTATGGTTTCCCGGACGGTCGTTTATCTCCTGTATTGGATAGTGAAGTTGTAGATACTACTGACTTTGGTTCTGGTATAGAGGGTATTAGCTATGGAGGTACGAAACCTGGAGCGTCTGGTGGTGGTCTTTATAATGATAAAGGTGCTTTAATTGGAGTTCACCAAAATGGTGTTGTAGGAAACCGCAGTGGTGGTTTGGTTTTATCAAAAGAGCAGCTGGATTGGGTTCGTTCTTATATTGAGGGTCAACCAAAAGATCCTGTCTATGTGGAAGATAAAGAAGTGGAACCTTCTAAGAAGGATTCGGATAAGGATTTAGCTGGGAAATTAGATCCAAAAAAAGATAGTGGAAAAGAAGATTCTGGTATTCGAGGTACATCTGGTGACTTTGCAGCTCCTACAGTAGCTAAGCCAGAGTTTACAGGCGGGGTCAATGGTGCGGATGCTGAGATTCATCACATTTCAGACTTCACAGGCGGAGTGAATGGAGGCGACTCACTTGTTACAGAAGTTCCAGAGTATAGTGGTATTCTATCCACATTAGGTAATTCTCCAGCTCCTACAGTAGCT
>NZ_VMMZ01000114.1:0-6381 GCF_013277475.1 Streptococcus sp. k-628 | reverse complement strand
GTTTTGAGGTTGCAGATGGAAGCTGACGTGGTTTGAAGAGATTTTCGAAGAGTATAAAAACTCTAGCCTTCAGTTGCAAGTGACTGAAAACTAGAGTTTTTCTATTTTTTCAAAGCATTATACAATTTACGAATAGGTTTCTTTAATGTAGGATGGATAAAATGAGGTGCAATTTCTTGAAGAGATTCAAGGACAAAAAGGCGCTCCGCTATGTAAGGATGAGGCAAGATAAGGTCATCTGTATAAATGACCTGGTCCTCCACAAAGAGCAAGTCCAAATCAATCAAACGAGGTCCCCAAGGTACTTCTCTCACCCGTCCCATCTCTGACTCAATTGCTAACAAGGTCTCTAATAGAACTGGGGCCGGCAACCAGGTTGCAACCTCAACCACTTGATTAGCAAAGCTATCCTGCTCCACACCACCCCAAGGCTCCGTCGTCAAGACACTGGACTCTTTGAGAATATGGATAGCTCGATCTCGCATTTTCTCAATGGCTTGTTTCAGGTTTGCTTGTTTATCTCCCATATTGCTTCCTAGGGCGATAAAGGCTCGTTGCTTGCGGCGATGAATGGTTACCGAGCAAGTATCTAGTGGCAAATGCACTGGCGCCCAAGGTTTTTTCAGTTCCAGCTTTATTTCTTGGACAAGAGGATAGGCCTCAAAAGTACGTTCTAGCAGTTTATAGGCCACCGTTTCAATCAGGTCTTCAGTTGTTTCCTGAAACCAAGTCGTCCACTGCTGACACAGTTCTCCGTAATGGACAGAGGCTGTTAAATCCAAGTCTGTAGCCGCCTTGGTCATATCATAGGATAAGATGGCTGAAACGACAAACTTCTGCCCCAATTCTTTCTCACTGGGAAAAAGACCATGATAGGCAAAAATTTCCAAATCCTTAATCTGCAGTTGATCCATAATGATTCCTTTCTAGAAAAATCCGCCCAAAGCGGATTCTTTTTATACTCAATGAAAATCAAAGTGCAAACTAAGAAGCTAGCCGCAGGCTACTCAAAACACTGTTTTGAGGTTGCAGATGGAAGCTGACGTGGTTTGAATTTGATTTTCGAAGAGTATTATAGTCCCATTAAACGATAAGCCTGATCTCGGAGGTCCTTATCTGTTTCAAATAGACCACGAGCTACTGTCGTCAAGGTTGCAGTGCCTGGTTTTCTGACACCACGCATACTCATACACATATGTTCCGCCTCAATGACAACAAAGGCTCCTTTAGCACCTAGATACTCCATCAAGGCATCGGCCACTTCGATATTCAAACGTTCTTGAATTTGTGGTTTTTTCGAATAAACTTCAACCGTACGGGCTAGCTTAGATAAACCTGCTACACGGCCATCTGGAATATAGGCAATATGCGCTCTACCATAAAATGGCAAGAAGTGGTGTTCACACATGGTATGGAAAAAGATATCCTTTTCTACCACCATATTATCGTCAATAATCTCAAAAGATTTTGACAAATGTTCCTCCGCTGTTTGACCAAGACCTGAAAAAATCTCTTGGTACATACGAGCCACACGAGCAGGTGTTTCCTGCAAGCCCTCGCGGTTAGTGTCCTCTCCTACAGCCTCGATAATCATTTTTACAGCTGCTTCAATCTTTTGTGTATCCATTCTCGTTCTTCCTCTCCATCAGATAGGCTCTCACTTGGCTCAAAAAGTACAAGGAACCTGTGACAATCCTAACTGTTTGTTTCTCTTCTTTTTTATATGTCAATTTCTGCTCTAGAAAATCCTGCCAACCTTGGTAGTTGAGATTTCTAGACTTAGCCGCCTCTTCCAGCATGCTTTCATCAGTCGCCCGACTATCGTCAAAGTGTGTCAGGGTAAGCTCGGTATCTGGCATGGCCCCCAGCAAGTCCAACATATCCTCCAAGGCCTTGGTTTTGATACAAGTAAAGAGGATTTCCTTACGATAATCCGCAAAGCGTTCTTGCAAGGTTGCTATTAAAGCCTTTATGGCATGGGGATTGTGAGCCCCATCCAAAATCATCAATGGATCTCTTGACACAATTTCCAAACGCCCTGGCCAACCTGTTTCTTCCAAGGCCTGAGCAAGCAAGTCATTGCTTGCTAGTTCTCGACCATCTTCTTGACAAAAAGTATCAAGTAAAGCTATGGCCATCCCAGCATTCTCTATCTGGTGCAAACCAAGTAGGCCAGTCTGAAAGCGATCTTGTCTGACAGCACTGGTATAGTCAAAGACTTCACCTGTCACCACACTTTCTTTATGACGAACCTGATAATTTGCCCCGTAGGCAAGTCTCGGTACATCTTTCCCTTCCGCAATGCGGTCAATCACAGCCAAAGCTTCTGGAGCGATACGACCTGTTACCAAGGGAATACCTTGTTTGATAATACCAGCTTTCTGCTCTGCTATGGCTTCTAAAGTGTTACCAAGAAGGGCTACATGGTCCAGTCCAATAGTCGTGATGCCTGTTAGAATAGGCTGGCAGACATTGGTACTATCCAAGAGTCCACCCATGCCCACTTCCATGATAGCCACATCTACTTGCTCTGAGGCAAAGTAGTCATAGGCTATGGCTGTGATAATCTCAAACTCGGTTGTGCCCTGTAAATTAGCGGTCGCTTCTCCCTCAAGCAAAGACTGATAGTCTGCCATGAGAGTTTCGAGTCTAGCCTCGGGAATAGATTCCCCATTGATGCTAATCTGCTCTGTGTAATGAATGAGATAGGGGGAGCTAAAAACACCAACTCTCAGCCCTAGCTTTTCAAGCATACTTTTCAAAAAAGCAATAGTCGAACCCTTGCCATTGGTCCCTCCGATATGGATGACCTTGAGTTTGAGATGGGGATTGTCACGCAAAGCTAACAGTTCCACCATTCGTTCCAAGCCAAAATGCGGTTGATCCGTCCGATAGTGGGCAATCCACTGATTATTTTCAAATTCTTTCATCTTATTTATATTGTTTTAAATCTAGATTTTCCGCTTCATCAGCCAGACGAATAGCGGAGGCAATTTCAACCGCCATCTTGTGACTAGCTACGTCATGCACTCGCACCACTTCTACACCCTGTCTCGCAGCGATACTAGTTACATGAGCCGAAGCCGTGTCTCGATTGCGGAAACCAAGTTCTGTCTCAGGATTGACATCAAAACCATTTTCTTCAAGAATATTGATGACAAATCGCTTGCGCGACACTCCGAGAAAGATTGGATATCCTTTCTGATGTAGTTTATCCAGGTCCCGTAAAAGAAGCAAATTTTCTTTCTTGGTCAGACCAAAGCCGATTCCTAGATCCAACAGGATATTTTCTTGTGCGATTCCAGCTTGATTTGCTCTCGCTAGGGCTCGTTCAAAGAAAGTCTCCATCAAGTCTTCGATTGGCATTTTTTCAAAGTCAGCTAACTCTTCCTCTGTAAAAGCTTGACCAACACCGAAATGAGGAAATATGAGCGAGCTAGGATGCTGAGGTCGCGCCATGACTGGATTAAACATAATGACTACTTTCGCACCAGCCTTAGCAACCACATGGGCCATTTTCTCATCACCCATAAGACCAGTGATATCATTAACTAGATTGGCACCAGCAGCCAAAGCAGCTTCTGCTACCTGACTCTTCCAAGTATCAATAGAGATGAGGACATCACTTTCCTTGCGAATCGCTTTAATCACTGGAACAACACGCTGGATTTCCTCTTCTATCTCAACATAGCTATAGCTACTTCCCGGCCGAGTCGATTCTCCGCCGATATCTAGCATACTAGCCCCTTCTGCTATCAATTTACGAGCCTGCTGGAGTGCCTGCTCAAGAGCAAAAAATTGACCACCATCCGAAAAGGAATCTGGGGTTACATTGATAATTCCGCAAATAGCTGTCTTTGCATGATTTACTTTAGTTGACATATCGGTCACTCCCTCAAGGCTTTTCACCATATTATTTCTCTATTTTACCATAAAAAGAAAAAGATGGACACTATTGCATTCATCTTTTTTCCCAATAGAAACAAGTAAGCAATTGTCAAAAATCTTAAACAGAAATCCCTAATGTCCGACTCATGATCACCACAAGAGCCAACAAACAGAAAGCAACCCCATTCACAATCATGTGAAGTAAGATAGACATTTCCAAACGTTGGGTTTTATAAACTGTCCAAGTTAGCACAGTTGACATTCCTCCATAAATCAATAAAGAAGGTAAATTACTTGGTTGATGCAATAAAGCAAAGGCAATCGTACCTACTACAAATCCCAAGTTCTCTTTTCCTCGGAAAATCTTTTTAGGAACAATCCCACGGCACAAGATTTCCTCACAAATTGGAGCAAGTAAGGCTAGCAAGAAGAAACTGGAAATCAAAGAACTATTTTGAACCATATCGTTAATCTGAGACTGGTTAGCTGTTGTCGTCTCATTTGACAGTTGTAACAAGATAGAACCAAGTATATTTGAACCGATAATAACTAAATAACTCAAGCCCAAGCGTGCCAAATCCTTAGCTCTGAAAAAAGAAAAATTAAAACTTGCTAATTGCGTTTTACGAGCTCCAAAAATAAATAGTGCCAAAACCACAATCGAAATACCAGCAACTATCAGTCCTGACTGTAACAGTGGTACTGCATTTAAAGTTAAAATAGCAGTAACCCCTATAGGAATCTGATATAAAATTGTCGCCAGCAAAAAGATTAACAGCCAGCCTGCACGATTCAATAATTCTTCCCACATACTTTTCTCTTCCACCATTCATCTCCTAGACTTTATATTAAAAAAAGGGGGAAATCCCCCTGGGTAATTCTATTATAGGGCCATGCTGATATAGTTAAGGATAAACAAGGCATCCAAAATCCAAATCATGACATGAACATCTTTAGCTTGACCTTTGACAATCTTAGTCAAAGTGTAAGTCAAGAAACCAACTGCAATCCCTTGAGTGATAGAGTAGCTGAATCCCATAAAGATAGATGTGAAGAAAGCAGGAACCGCTTCAGACATATCATCCCAATGAATATTTTTCAAGCTAGCCAACATCATAATCCCAACAATAATTAAGATTGGAGCTGTAGCAGCTGTTGGTACGATAGCGAGAAGTGGGCTAAAGAAGCTTGAAATTGCAAAACAGATAGCTACAACCAAGGCTGTCAAACCAGTACGTCCACCTGCACCGATACCCGCAGCAGACTCAACATAAGTCGTTACGTTTGAAGTACCAGCTACTGCACCAATTGTTGTAGCAATTAAATCAGAATAAAGAGCTTTGTCCAATTTGACTGATTCCTTGTTTTCACCTTTAGAAGCAATGATTCCAACTTTTTCACCAGTACCAATTAGAGTACCAATTGTATCGAAAATATCTGTTAATGAAAAGGCAAGAATGGCCATAAGAGTCTCAGGTAAGCGAGCTGTATCTGAAATCAAAGCTCCTAAACCTTCTGAACCAAGAGCTGCACCAAAAATTTTCTTCAAATCTTCTACCGCAGCACCCAAGTGATTATTTGAAAAATCAATGCTAGAAATATTAACTAAACCTACTGCAATTGCAAGAACTGTTGTTGTTAAGATAGAAAGGATAATCCCTCCCTTAATCCCTTTGATGACAAAGAAAATAGTAATGGCAAGTCCTGCAAGAGCCACCAAAACAGCTGGGTTATTAAAGTCAACCAATCCTGGAACCGCTGAAGAGTTTGCTGCAATCGTTGCTTGAGCTTTGTCAGCACCTTCTCCTATAACAGTATAGTTACCTGGATCAATCGTAAATTTCAAAAGTCCTGCATTCTTAATCCCTACGTAGGCAAGGAAGACACCGATACCTGCTGAAATAGCTGAACGAAGAGCAGTAGGAATGGATTCAATGATCATTTTGCGTACATTTGTCAAAGTAATAATCAATGAAATAATACCACAAATGAAAACCATAGCCAAAGCTTCTTGCCAAGAATAACCAAGTCCAAAGACAACTGTAAAGGTAAAGAAAGCATTCAGTCCCATACCTGGTGCTTGGGCATATGGTAAGTTAGCATAAAAAGCCATCATAAGAGTTCCTACCACAGAACCAATAATCGTTGCTAGGAAGATACCCTGAGCAGGCATTCCTGTTTGCGAAAGAATTTGTGGGTTTACAAAGAGAATATAGCTCATTGCAAAGAAAGTTGTTAAACCAGCGAGAACCTCTGTACGAACGTCTGTACCGTTCTCTTTTAGTTTAAATAATTTGTCCATCATCAATCTCCTTTTAATTTTTACGAACAATAATAGAATTATATCATTTATCATTCACTTTTTCAATATGTTTGTTTGATTTATTGAAGAAAATGATATAATTTAATTTTTTGTTTCGACTCTGCTTTTCTACCTGCTTTTTGTTATAATAGAAGACATCTTATACTCAATGCAAATCAAAGAGCAAACTA
>NZ_VMMZ01000113.1:0-5032 GCF_013277475.1 Streptococcus sp. k-628 | reverse complement strand
CGATAGAGGATAGCTACCTCTACCTAAATAGGAGATTTTAACTTTGATTTAAGAGAGATAGAATCATAATGAAAACGGTATAGTAGATTGAAACTAGAATAGTAGACCTTGGTTTATAAAATATTGTTAAAAATTAGTTTGAATTTCTCAAATAATTTATTCAGTTATTACTTCATTCTGCTATAAAAAATCAAGCAACTCCTTCTTACAATGGCAAAAACCAGTATGTAACAAAAAATTAATAATTCTGACATTTCAAGATACAGAGCTTGCAATCATTGATAAAATCAGCTACCATGAGTAAGTAAGTAAGTAAGTAAGTAAGTAAGTAAGTAAGTAAGTAAGTAAGTAAGTAAGTTTTATTGTCCCGATTATGATATAATGATTAAGCTAGATAAACTGTGCTAGTAGGAGAAACGATCTTTTCCGCTAGATGTAAACATGAAACTTCCTTTCCTAAAAAACATGACAAAATGATTAATAATTGCTAAGCCTACTAGACAGTTACCCTAGTTTTTTGAATAGAATGAATAGATAAAAAGGAGTTACGAACATGACGCCAGAAGAAATGTACCTGACAGATCGATTGGACGTACAGATAGCTCATTTTTTAAAGAAAAGCGTTCAACATCGTAGACGCTATAAGGTATTAAAAATAACAGAAATCGTGGCAGGTTTTCTCATAGCTGTTTTTTGTGCTATTCCTATGCCAGGTGATCGCTACCGTTTGATTTCGGTTGCCTTATCCAGTCTCGGTTTGCTGTGTGAGGGGATTCTCAATTTGTATAATGCCAAGGAACACTGGATTTCTTACCAAAAGACTGCGCAACTCCTGGAGAGAGAAAAATTCCTCTATCAATGTCAAACGGAGAAATATGCAGGAAAAACCAAAGCTTTTGCCCTGTTTGTCAAGACATGCGAAGGTCTTATCTCAGAGGAAATCAACCAGTGGGAAAGTATCCAGTCAAAAGAAGTGGCAGCTAGTGCAGATGCTCCAGAGAAAAAAGAATAGGAGGTGGAGGAAATGTATCAATCCAGCTACCTATTGCCCTTGCTCTGGTTGAAAAAAGAAGCCGACAAGGAAAAGATGAGCGCAACTCAGTGCCAGATATTTTTCTTTTATTATCAACTGTTTGAACTCTTATTTGCTAGAGAAAGCGACTTGAGAGACTTATGTCTGGGAAGGCAAGGTTTTTATTTCTCGCAGTTAGAGAAAGATTTGCTTTCTGGAGTTTCCCACTTTTTAAAAAACTTGGAGGGCAAGGGGACTCTCAAGGCTAATCAAGAAGTATCAGCTCGCAAAGCCCTTTTTCTAGCCTTGACAACTAGCCAGTCAGATTGGCAGGAGTTGGCTCCTGTTTTTGATTTTTATCAGGCTGTCGGGAGGCTTGAACATCCTTCTCTCTTGAGTTCTCAGGACAGACAACATCTGATGTGGATTTACCAGTCAGCTTTGGAGAAGGATTATAGTGTCAAGGTAATTGGCGACAAGCATTTTGTATTGAAGAGACAAGATGCTACTAAATTGACAGGGCGTCAAACTCAAACTTTGGAAGCACTGAGTCAATCAGAAGACTTGGTCAATCCTGTCTATGTTACATTAGGAGAAAAGGGGGTGCTCTTGCTTGATTAAGAGAGGAGATGTTGTGGCTCTTTATTTGCCTTTTCCGACTATTAGTAGCGATTTGGCTGTGAAGAATCATATGTATATTTGTATTGACAACAGCATGACTAAAAACAAAGAGTTAGTTAAAAATCAGACCTTCAAACCAGCTCTCTTGACCAGACGTTTGGTCAAGAACTTTATGATAGAAGAGCCGGATTTAGCTCGTAATCCTTTTACAAGACCAACCTTGATTGACTTAGATAAGGTATTTATGTTGGATAATACGGTCATTCCGACTTCTTATCTAGCCAGACGGCGACGCAATGTCTCAGAAGAATTGTACGAGGAAGTTTTGGATCACCTAGTCCAACCACAGCTGATTTCACTGAACAAGTCTGAGTTTATGCAACTCAATCCAGGAACTTATTAGGAGGTAGAAGATGACAAATAAAGCAGTAAATGACTTTATACTAGCTATGGATTATGATAAAAAGAAACTCTTGACCCATCAGGGAGAGAGTATCGAAAATCGTTTCATCAAAGAGGGGAATCAGCTACCCGATGAGTTTGTTGTTATCGAAAGAAAGAAGCGGAGCTTGTCGACAAACACAAGTGATATTTCCGTGACGGCTACCAACGATAGTCGCCTCTATCCTGGAGCGCTTCTCGTAGTGGATGAGACCTTGTTAGAGAATAATCCCACTCTTCTTGCGGTCGATCGTGCCCCGATGACTTATAGTATTGATTTGCCTGGTTTGGCAAGTAGTGATAGCTTTCTCCAAGTAGAAGACCCTAGCAATTCAAGTGTTCGCGGAGCGGTAAACGATTTGTTGGCCAAGTGGCATCAAGACTATGGTCAGGTCAATAATGTCCCAGCTAGAATGCAGTATGAAAAAATCACGGCTCACAGCATGGAACAACTCAAGGTCAAGTTTGGTTCTGACTTTGAAAAGACAGGGAATTCTCTTGATATTGATTTTAACTCTGTCCATTCGGGCGAAAAGCAGATTCAGATTGTTAATTTTAAGCAGATTTATTATACAGTCAGCGTAGATGCTGTTAAAAATCCAGGAGATGTATTTCAAGATACTGTAACGGTAGAGGATTTGAGGCAGAGAGGAATTTCTGCCGATCGTCCTTTGGTCTATATTTCGAGTGTTGCTTATGGGCGTCAGGTTTATCTCAAGTTGGAAACTACGAGTAAGAGTGATGAAGTAGAGGCTGCTTTTGAGGCTTTGATAAAAGGAGTCAAGGTAGCTCCTCAGACAGAGTGGAAGCAGATTTTGGACAATACAGAAGTGAAGGCGGTTATTTTAGGGGGCGACCCAAGTTCGGGTGCCCGAGTTGTAACAGGCAAGGTGGATATGGTAGAGGACTTGATTCAAGAAGGCAGTCGCTTTACAGCAGATCACCCAGGTTTGCCGATTTCCTATACAACTTCTTTTTTACGGGACAATGTAGTTGCGACCTTTCAAAACAGTACAGACTATGTTGAGACTAAGGTGACAGCCTACAGAAACGGAGATTTACTCTTGGATCATAGTGGTGCCTATGTTGCCCAATATTACATTACTTGGGATGAATTATCCTATGATTATCAAGGTAAGGAAGTCTTGACTCCTAAGGCTTGGGACAGAAATGGCCAGGATTTGACGGCTCATTTTACCACTAGTATTCCTTTAAAAGGGAATGTTCGCAATCTCTCTATCAAAATTAGGGAGTGTACCGGACTTGCCTGGGAATGGTGGCGTACGGTTTATGAAAAAACCGATTTGCCCCTAGTGCGTAAGCGGACGATTTCTATTTGGGGAACGACTCTTTATCCTCAGGTAGAAGATAAGGTAGAAAATGACTAGGAGAGAAGAATGCTTGCGACAAAAAGAGTGAAGGGCGATTTGTTTTCAGGACTTATCACAGATGTGGATGAGGAAATCATGAATAGCGATCAAAATCGCCTTGATATTGATACTATTGTCATCCACCATAATGGTGGGCTGAGTGATGAGGGGGCTAGAAGTACTTGGTATGTCTCTACAGGTCATGGCACATCTGCTCACTATCAGGTGACTCCTGATAAGATATGGGGGTGTGTTGGTGAAGAGAGCGTCGCTTATCATGCTGGCAACTATGAGGTCAATCAGCGTTCGATTGGTATTGAACACTTAAATAACCGTGGAGGACCTGACTGGACGATTGCAGAGGAAACTTACTGGAACTCAGCACGTTTGATTGCAGATATTTGTAATCGTTATAATTTACCAATCAATCGTGAGACCATCCATCCTCATCAAGAATTTACAGCTACAGATTGCCCTGGTGGGATTGATCTCAATCGACTCATCCAGATGGCGGCTGAGATTCTTGCTGGAGATAGTTTCCAAGTTTCAAAAGAGGAACAGCCTCGAGATGGGAATGAAGAGCGCCTAGTGCGTGTAGTGGATGATGACCTCTACATCCGAACAGGTCCAGGTCTGGCTTATCCTGACCAAGGTTTTTGTCCTCTTGGGACTTTTACCATCATGCAGGTAGAAGAAGCAGATGGCTATACTTGGGGCTTGTTGAAGTCGGGTAGGGGCTGGATCGCACTAGACTATACAGAAGAAATCAAATAGAAAAAGGAAGAAAGAATGAAACTAAAAAGTAAAGAAGATCACAAAGGGGAAAAGGTTTTTCGTTACTCAATAAGGAAATACCACTTCGGTGCTGCCAGCGTTGCCGTTGCGGCGCTGATGTTTTTTGCCAACGGGACAGTACAGGCACAAACACCTGAAATTTCCCCAGCGACAGAGAGTGGAATGACTAGAACCAGCGCCCTTGTAAGCGATTCCTCGGGGGGGGGGATCTAAAGAGCTAAGTGAAGAAAGTCCTGATACAGCCCCTAGTCAGCCTGAACAATCTAAGCAAGGTAATCGAGAAAACCAAGAAGTTTCAAATGAAAACAAGTCTCTAGTAAAAGATAGCGAAGAAGGCAAGAAAGAGAACCAAGCAGAGGCAAGCCGTCCTACTGTAAATAAGTCACTTGCCGAGTCTGCGCAAGCCAGTCTGCAAGCTCTGCTTACCAATCTGACACTGGACTCTATGAAAGAACTCCATGCTCGTGTAGAAGCAGGTCTAGCACAAGCTAAAGCTGTTCTTGAAAATCCAAACTCCAGTCAAGAGGAGGTCAATGCCCAGGTTCAAGTCATGAAAACCTTGACTGAGGAGGTCAACAAGGCTTTGGCTGGTGGACTCACATCTCCAGCTGAGCTTGGAGAAGGAAGTGGTGCGACTCAGAGTGAAGCAAGCTCAACTCCTAGACGAGGACGAGGTCGTAGGGGGCAACTAACCCCTCCTGCAATGCCAGCACCAGCAGAAAATCAAGAAACCAAGGAAACAGCGGAGGAAATTACAGACTACACAAATGGTTCAGGTAGCTATCCTCTATCG
>NZ_VMMZ01000112.1:0-498 GCF_013277475.1 Streptococcus sp. k-628 | reverse complement strand
TACAGTTAGGATCTTTGGTCACTAATTCAGGTTGAAATTGATCTTCAGGGTGGAAAGCTTCTACGCCAAATAGTTTGGGATTGGCAATTTCTTCATTAGGATTTGTAATGTAGAATTTTTTACGGTATTCTCCAGCGATAAAATCGGCTTGAATGTCTTCTGAACGTCGAACCATGTCTAGCAGATATTTTTTGTCTACCGTCAAACACTTTTCAAAGTCCCAAACTTGGTCTGGCAAATGAGTAAGGGAGCCGTTGAAATTAATCATAGGAGTGTCTAAGCCTAGTTCACGGTAGAAATCTTTTGACATGCGGTAAGGGCGACCTGTCGTAATAATAACCTGATGGCCTTTTTCAGTAACTTTTTTAATGGTTTCTTTGGTAAAGTCAGAAATCTGACTGTCTGAGTTGAGCAGGGTTCCATCTAGGTCAACTGCAATAATTTTTTTCGTCATATGGACCTTTCTAGTGTCTTTCCAGATAATACTCTTCGAAAATT
>NZ_VMMZ01000111.1:0-2264 GCF_013277475.1 Streptococcus sp. k-628 | reverse complement strand
ATCTCATTTTATCGGCTCTGCGTCTTTGCGTCTGGCTCTGTAATCACAGTTACTTTGAACTGCTTTATTTCAATTAAATTTTCTTGTCTGCATTTCGGACAATAGAGGGGGAATTTTTTTAATTCAGTATCTTCCCTTATCTTTAATCGTGTTTTATTTCCACATACAGGACACAATATCCACTTGTAGTTTATAATAACTATCTCCTCCTTTACACTTTAATTCAAATCTTTATTAAAAAATATTTCATCTTATTTAACAAGAAACCATATTTATATAACAACATAAAATACACTAAGTTATTTTATTGAACATATATCGTACTTTATCTATCCGACTATTTGGACGACGGGGCTGGCAAACAGGTTCACCGGTAGTAACATGGTACCCTTTTAACTCTGTTAAACAAACACTACGTCCATTTGTAAAGAAAGTTAAATCACTACGATATTCTTGAATACACCGAGCAGGGATTTCTCCACTAAGAATGACCTCATTATTTTTCAATTGAGTGTCTACGATGTTCGCACAATATTTAGGAGCATCGGTGTATGCTCGTGAAAGATATTCCTGTGGCGCATAAATTTTAAAACTAAGATATGGCTCTAACAATTCTGTTCCAGCTTTTTTTAAGACTTGTTCCAATACAATAGGAGCAAGCATCCGAAAATCTGCTGGGGTACTAACAGGGCTATAGTATAAGCCATACTTAAAACAGATTTTACAGTCCGTCACATTCCAACCATACAATCCTTGTTCACAGCCATAGCGTATCCCCTCCATAACTGCATTTTGAAACGATTGATTTAAGTATCCAAGAGAAACCGAGCTCTCATACTGTACTCCGCTCCCTAATGGAAGCGGTGCTACAGATAGACCAATGGAAGCCCAGAAAGGATTTGGCGGCACTTCGATGTGAATGGTATACTCTGCTTTTTTTAACGGTCTTTCCATATAAATGACTGTAGGCTCTTTTAGTTCTATCTCCACATGATACTTTTCTTGCAGCAGAGCACAAGTCACTTCCATTTGTACTTTCCCTAAGAAAGAAAGTATGATTTCATGTGTCGCAGAATCCACATAATATCGCAGAAGCGGGTCACTGTCGGAGATTTCTAAAAGTGCATCAAGTAACATTTCCCTTTGTTGAGGTTTGCTCGGTTCAACAGTCGTTTGCAGCAGAGGGAGGGGATTTTCAATTCTCTCTCTCTGTGGCAATAGCTTTGTATCTCCAAGAACACTATTTAACTTCAAAAACTCATTCTGCAAAATAACAATTTCCCCGGAATAAGCCTTATCGATTTTACATAATTCACCATTTATTGAAGTATACATTTCTGTAATTTTTATTTTTTCCTTTTCCGATATTCTAACCGAATCTCGCAAATGCAGTACGCCACTATAAAGACGTATATATGCAAGACGCTGTCTTTTTTCCGAATACTCAATTTTGAAAACTTTTCCGCAAAGTTCAGACTGACCTCGATGTGTTGATGAATAAAATTTATTAGTAATAACTTCTATAAGGTTATCAATCCCTATATTACTTTTTGCACTTCCATGATAAAGAGGGAACAGAGAACAATTCTGAAATCTTATGCTTTCCTCTTGTTCGAGTTCCAATGCTTCTAATGATTTACCGGACATATATTTCTCTAAAAGGTCATCGTTTCCCTCTATTACCGTATCCCATTGTTCAGATTCGGTAAAGTTCGTCACACACATATTAGGATACAGTTCTACCTTCTGTTTGATTACAATTTCGGCAGAAAGTTTCTCTTTAATATCCTGATAAACCGTTGATAAATCAATTCCATTTTGGTCAATCTTATTGATAAAAAAGATTGTGGGAATCCCCATTTTCCTAAGTGCATGAAATAATATACGAGTTTGTGCTTGTACGCCATCTTTTGCAGAAATCAGTAGAATTGCCCCATCTAAAACTGATAATGAACGATATACTTCTGCTAAGAAATCCATATGTCCTGGCGTGTCTATGATGTTCACCTTCGTATTTTCCCACTGAAAAGAGGTTATTCCTGTCTGAATTGTAATTCCTCTCTGACGTTCTAAAAGCGTATTATCCGTCCTCGTTGTACCTTTGTCCACGCTTCCTAATTCTGTAATCGCTCCACTGTTATATAATAAGCTTTCTGTTAAGGTAGTTTTTCCTGCATCAACATGAGCTAAAACTCCAATATTAATAATTTTCATGTGATTTTCCTCCATTCAAAAACCCAAAAGGGCATAAAAATCCCAGTGAT
>NZ_VMMZ01000110.1:0-9275 GCF_013277475.1 Streptococcus sp. k-628 | reverse complement strand
ACTGACGAAGTCAGTAACCATACCTACGGCAAGGCGACGTTGACGCGGATTGAAGAGATTTTCGAAGAGTATAAATCTTCCTAGGATAAAGCAAAACGCATAGTATCAAGGGTTTTCAACACTTGATACTATGCGTTTTCTGATGTTAAAGACTTTCTACCAGTTTTTTTAAAAGCATAATTGTTAGTTGTAGTCATTTATTATTCTTCAAAGAAAAATGGTGGGGCAAATTTTTTCAGTTCTTCAAAGCACTTTTGAGCAGTATCTGCATCTTCACAGATGATAAGGCAAACATCATCACCACAAAGGGTTGCGATAATATCTTGGAAATCAAGAGCATCAATAATTGTAGCGAACGATTGTGCTAGACCAGGAAGAGTTTTGAGTAGGACTTGGTGCTGAATAGGTCGCAACATGATGAGGGCATCTTCCATATAGTTTTCCAAACGTTTTTCCCATTTTGAGATGGAACCATTATTAAGAACATAATAAGCGTTATCTTCTTCGCGGACTTTTGATAGGTTCATATTTTTGATGTCGCGTGAGAGGGTTGCCTGGGTCACTTGAATGTCGTTCTCAGCAAGAAGGGACTGCAATTCAGCCTGTGTATGAATCTTGTTTTTTGCGACAAGAGCGCGTATGAGTTGGTGGCGGTGTTCTGATTTATTCATAATAATGTAACTCCTTTTAGCAAGGTATGGTAAGCGTGGACTGAGTGAGGTCGACAGTCAAGTGGTAGTCGGTATTGTCACGGATGGTGATTTCAAAGTCAGTCGTATAGAGGACTAAACGAAGAGTATCTCCTTCTTTAAGCTTGTAAATAGTTGGTTGCAGTTCAAATTGCACATCCATCCATTCATCTGCAGTAATATCCTCCACTAACAGTAAATCATTTCTATTCTGTAAATTGAGGTAACCTTTTGTCACGACTCGTTGTGCATTTGGTCTAAATGGTAATTCACAGAGATTTTCCAACATGTGGTAGCGTCCATTATCAATGGTTTTAGCACTTAAAATAGCTGGATAAGGTTGTAGGTATTTCTTTTGTCCAAGTTCCAGTAGTTGAGCAGATAAGAGTCCCTTGTTTGTGCTGGATTTGATCCGAAGATTGAGTTGAGCTCGACCGTTCAAGTGAAGATCTTTGGTCACAGGAAGGTCAATAGTAATCTGATTGGCTTTTCCTTGATAGAGTTCCGTATTGAAGGTCTGGTAGGTTTTTCCATAGCGCTCAAAATCCTCATCTGGGTACTGGTTTTGAATAGCTTGCTCTTCTTGCCCAAGTGAGAAAATTTCTGAGCTTTCTTGATTCCCAAAGTCAGAAAGAGTCTGCCAAGTCTGAGGAGCAGTATTGTCCTGCCAGATAACAGTCGGAAGTTGGAAATCTGTTTCTTGTACCAATAATTTCTTAGTCAATAAGGCATTCATGGATTCGCGGAAGTCAATGGACTGCCAGTTGTTCATGTACACATGAGCGCCATTATGGAAAAAGAGGTGCTTGTTTATATGAGCAGGAAGAGCATGGAACATCTGGTAAACATGAAGTGGTTTAACATTCCAATCCTGAGAACCATGAGTAAAGACAAGCTCTGCCTTTACTTTATGGGCATTGAGCAGATAATTGCGGTCATGCCAAAACTGATTGTAGTCACCAGACTTGCGATCCAGTTGTTCTTTTACTTTTTCTAAGTCAGCTTGGTGAGCTTCATTGCCACGGATATAGTCGCCAGCCAAGAGATTACGAGAATAGGTTAACTCAGCAAGGGAGTCAAAGTCCTCACCTGGATAGCCACCTGGGCTAGTCACCAGACCGTTTTCACGGTAGTAGTTGTACCATGAAGAAATACCTGCTTCAGCAATGATAACCTCTAAACCATCGACACCTGTAGTCGCCAGACCATTGGACATGGTACCTAGATAAGAAAGTCCAGTTGTGGCTACTTTTCCATTTGACCAGTCAGCTTTGACTTGACGTTGGCGCGTGTGGTCGGTAAAGGCACGGCAACGACCATTGAGCCAATCAATGACATTTTTATAAGCCTCGATTTGCTGGTAGTCCCCGTTAGTCATGAAACCAGTAGAGTCTTTGGTACCAACACCTGACACATAGAGATTGGCAAAACCTCGTGGAAGGAAGTAGTCGTTGAGACTATAGCTAGAGTTGATGTGACTTAGCTTTTCCTCAGCTTCTGACACAAGCTCAGCTTGACCTTGGGGTTGGACGAGATTTAGTTGAGGTTCCTCTAACTCGATCTTGTGAGGAGACTTAACCTCGAGCTCGCCCTCCATCTTGTAGAGAGCCTTGTCGCTCGCCTTGTCATTTGTTCCCTGATGATAAGGACTGGCTGTCATAATGGCAGGGATTTGCCCCTCATAACGTGGACGAATAATGCTAACCTTGACTAAGTCTGGTAGCCCTTTTTGGTCCGTATCGACACGAGACTCAACGTAAACGACTTCACGAATGACATCATGGCTAGAAAAAGTAGCCAAACTCTTGCCGTTAAAGTAGTGGTAGTCATTATCCTCAGGGATAAGACCGTCGCTTACCAGTTGATCAATCAGGGTATTCCCCTTTTTGGTGCGAGTATTGAGTAACTGATAGAGATTTTCAATCAAGTCACCGTATACAATAGGAAATCCAGTCTCTTTACGAAAAGCTTCACTGTCTTCGAAGTCAATCAAATAAGAAAAGCCTAAAAGTTGAAAGACGATAGTATAAAAAATATCTGCAGTCAAGTCTTTGTCAGATTTGAAAAAAGTTAATATGTTAGTTTCTTTATCTATAGCTAAGCAGGAGAGTGGATAGTCGGTGTTCTCATAAGTGAAAAATAAGCGACGTAAAAAAGTTTCCAGCAATTCCTTGGGATTGGCTGTGTTTTGTAAATCAAAGCCATATTTTTTTAGTTCAGATAAGATATTTTCTTTTGGGAAAGTGATATAACTATATTGATTAAAACGCATAGAACCTCCATATAGAATGATAGCTAAGGTTATTATATCAAAAAAAAAGCAGAAAGGGAATTGTTAACTGCAAAAGGAAATAATCCAATAAAAATGAATAAAGTGTTAAATTCAATATAGAGAACAGTGTAACAATAGATATAATAGGTATAATATAAAAATTCTAGGAGATTTATATTATATGTTTTCTATTTTGTATATAATATAGTATAAATATAAAAAAATGATAGCAAAAATACAAATGAATAAAAAGTAAATTAGTAAGCTGATGAAATGTTTCTCAAGAGCAGCCTTTTATAGGTGAAAATGGTATAATATAGTGAGAAGGATAGAGGAGAAGTGTAAATTGATCGCACAACTAGATACAAAAACAGTCTATAGTTTTATGGAGAGCGTCATTTCGATTGACAAGTATGTGAGAGCAGCTAAAGAATACGGCTACACTCATCTGGCCATGATGGATATTGATAATCTTTACGGTGCTTTCGACTTTCTAGAGATTACAAAAAAATACGGTATTCATCCTTTACTAGGGCTTGAAATGACTGTATTTGTGGATGAGCGGGAAGTGAATTTGCGCTTTTTAGCTCTATCTAGTGTGGGCTATCAGCAGTTGATGAAGCTTTCAACAGCCAAGATGCAGGGGGAGAAAAATTGGTCAGTCCTGTCCCAGTATCTGGAGGATATTGCGGTCATTATGCCTTATTTTGATGGACTGGAGTCGTTAGAACTAGGCTGTGATTATTATATTGGAGTTTATCCAGAAACACTGACAAGAGAATTTCATCATCCTATCTTACCCCTTTATCGGGTCAATGCCTTTGAAAGTAAGGATAGAGAAGTTCTTCAAGTTTTAACAGCGATAAAAGAAAACCTACCCCTCAGAGAAGTTCCCTTGCGTTCACGACAAGATGTCTTTATATCAGCAAGTTCTTTAGAGAAATTATTCCAAGAACGTTTTCCTCAAGCCTTGGAAAATTTAGAAAAGCTGATTTCAGGCATTTCTTACGACTTGGACACTAGTTTGAAACTGCCTCGTTTTAATCCAGCTAGACCAGCAGTAGAAGAATTGAGAGAACGTGCTGAACTGGGGCTTGCTCAGAAGGGGTTAACTGGTAAAGAATATCAAGACCGTTTAGACCAAGAATTGGCTGTTATTCATGATATGGGCTTTGATGATTATTTCTTGGTTGTTTGGGATTTATTGCGTTTTGGACGTTCGAATGGCTATTATATGGGAATGGGACGAGGTTCCGCAGTTGGTAGCTTGGTTTCCTATGCTTTGAATATCACAGGGATTGACCCAGTAGAGAAAAATCTGATTTTTGAACGTTTCCTCAATCGTGAACGCTATACCATGCCTGATATTGATATTGATATTCCTGATATTTATCGTCCAGATTTTATCAGGTATGTTGGCAATAAATACGGTAGTAAACATGCGGCGCAAATCGTTACTTTTTCTACCTTTGGCGCCAAGCAGGCCTTGCGAGATGTTTTGAAACGCTATGGTGTGCCCGAGTATGAATTATCTGCAATTACCAAGAAAATCAGTTTTCGGGACAATCTTAAGTCGGCCTATGAGGGCAATCTCCAGTTTCGTCAGCAAATCAATAGTAAGTTAGAATACCAAAAAGCCTTTGAAATTGCTTGCAAGATTGAGGGCTATCCAAGACAAACTTCTGTCCATGCGGCTGGTGTTGTAATCAGTGACCAAGATTTGACCAATTACATCCCTCTAAAGCATGGAGACGAAATTCCACTGACTCAGTATGATGCTCATGGAGTTGAGGCTAGCGGACTTTTGAAGATGGACTTTCTGGGACTACGAAATTTGACCTTTGTCCAGAAGATGCAAGAATTACTTGCTGAAACAGAAGATATTCACCTTAAAATTGAAGAAATAGATTTGGAAGACAAAGAGACGTTAGCTTTATTTGCCTCTGGCAATACAAAAGGTATCTTTCAATTTGAGCAACCTGGTGCCATTCGCCTGCTAAAACGTGTACAACCAGTTTGTTTTGAAGATGTCGTAGCAACTACTTCCCTAAATCGGCCAGGTGCTAGTGACTACATCAATAATTTTGTGGCAAGAAAGCATGGGCAGGAAGAAGTGACTGTTCTGGATCCAGTACTGGAGGATATTTTGGCTCCAACCTACGGAATTATGCTCTATCAGGAGCAGGTTATGCAGGTTGCCCAGCGATTTGCTGGATTTAGTCTTGGGAAAGCCGATATTTTGCGCCGAGCTATGGGGAAAAAGGATGCCTCTGCCATGCATGAGATGAGGGCTTCTTTTATTCAAGGTTCATTAGAAGCTGGACATACTGCGGAAAAGGCAGAGCAGGTCTTTGATGTCATGGAGAAGTTTGCAGGTTATGGTTTTAACAGGTCACACGCCTATGCCTACTCAGCCTTGGCCTTCCAGTTGGCTTATTTCAAAACGCATTATCCAGCCATTTTTTATCAGGTCATGTTGAATTCTGCCAACAGTGATTACTTAATAGATGCCTTAGAAGCAGGATTTGAAGTAGCGCCTCTGTCCATCAACACCATTCCTTATCACGATAAAATTGCCAACAAGTCCATCTATCTAGGTTTGAAATCGATTAAGGGAGTAAGCAATGATTTGGCACTTTGGATTCTTGAAAATAGACCTTATTCTAACATTGAAGATTTTGTAGCTAAACTACCTGAGAATTATCTGAAACTTCCTCTGCTAGAACCTTTGGTAAAAGTTGGTCTTTTCGATTCATTTGAAAAAAATCGTCAAAAAGTATTCAATAATTTAGTTAATCTATTTGAATTTGTGAAAGAGTTAGGAAGCTTGTTTGGGGATACAACTTATAGCTGGCAGGAATCGGAAGATTGGACAGAGCAAGAAAAATTCTATATGGAACAAGAGCTTTTAGGGATAGGTGTCAGCAAACATCCACTACAAACTATCGCAAATAAGGCTATTTACCCGATTACCCCAATCGGAAATTTATCAGAAAATAGCTACGCTATTATTTTGGTTGAAGTTCAGAAAATAAAAGTAATTCGTACCAAAAAGGGTGAAAATATGGCTTTCTTACAGGTAGATGATAGTAAGAAAAAATTGGATGTTACCCTCTTTTCAGACTTATATCGTCAGGTTGGGCAGGAAATAAAAGAGGGAGCTTTCTACTATATAAAAGGGAAAATCCAGTCACGTGATGGTCGTCTGCAAATGATTGCACAAGAAATAAGAGAAGCAGTTGCTGAACGCTTTTGGATACAGGTGAAAAATCATAAATCGGATCAAGAAATTTCACGTATTTTAGACCAGTATAAAGGTCCAATCCCAGTCATCATCAGGTATGAAGAGGAACAGAAAACAATCGTTTCCCCTCATCATTTTGTAGCTAAATCCAATGAATTAGAGGAGAAATTGAATGAAATCGCTATGAAAACGATTTATCGCTAAAAATACGGAAAATAGAAGAATTTTAAAATCAAATGTGGTATAATCAAGAAGAATGTTAAAAGAAAAAGGAGCATAAACCAATATGAAACGTATTGCTGTTTTAACTAGTGGTGGAGACGCCCCTGGTATGAACGCTGCTATCCGTGCAGTTGTTCGTCAAGCAATTTCAGAAGGAATGGAAGTGTTTGGTATCTATGACGGATATGCTGGTATGGTTGCCGGTGAAATTCATCCCTTAAATGCGGCTTCAGTAGGAAACATCATTTCTCGTGGTGGTACCTTCCTTCACTCAGCTCGTTACCCAGAGTTCGCTCAACTTGAAGGGCAACTTAAAGGGATTGAGCAATTGAAAAAACACGGCATTGAAGGTGTAGTTGTTATCGGTGGTGACGGATCTTACCACGGTGCTATGCGTTTGACTGAGCATGGTTTCCCAGCTATCGGTCTTCCAGGTACAATTGATAACGATATCGTTGGTACTGACTTCACAATCGGTTTTGACACAGCGGTTACGACTGCTATGGACGCTATCGATAAGATTCGTGATACATCATTAAGTCACCGTCGTACTTTTGTCATCGAAGTTATGGGGCGTAACGCTGGTGATATCGCTCTTTGGGCTGGTATCGCAACTGGTGCTGATGAAATTATCATCCCTGAAGAAGACTTCAAAATTGAAGATATCGTAGCAAGTATCAAAGCTGGCTATGAATGTGGTAAAAGACACAATATCATCGTTTTGGCAGAGGGGGTTATGTCAGCAGATGAATTTGCTCAAAAACTAAAAGAAGCTGGAGATACGACCGATCTTCGTGTGACAGAACTTGGACATATTCAACGTGGTGGTTCTCCAACTGCGCGTGACCGTGTATTGGCGTCACGTATGGGTGCCCATGCCGTTAAACTTCTTAAAAAAGGTATCGGTGGTGTTGCGGTAGGTATTCGTAACGAAAAAATGGTTGAAAATCCAATTCTTGGTACTGCAGAAGAAGGAGCATTATTTAGTTTGGCAGCAGACGGTAAGATTATTGTAAATAATCCACACAAAGCTGATCTTGACCTGTCACAATTGAACAATTGCTTGTCATAATTCATAATTTAGTTAATAAGACCAAAAGGTCATATATATAAAGGAGTCACAAAAAATCATGAACAAACGTGTAAAAATCGTTGCAACTTTGGGTCCTGCGGTAGAAATCCGTGGTGGTAAAAAATTCGGTGATGACGGATACTGGGGTGAAAAACTTGATGTTGAAGCTTCAGCTAAAAACATTGCTAAATTGATTGAAGCTGGTGCTAACACATTCCGTTTCAACTTCTCACACGGTGACCACCAAGAACAAGGTGAGCGTATGGCAACTGTTAAACTTGCTGAAAAACTTGCAGGTAAAAAAGTTGGTTTCCTTCTTGATACAAAAGGACCTGAAATCCGTACAGAATTGTTCGAAGGTGAAGCTAAAGAGTATTCATACAAAACTGGTGAGAAAATACGTGTTGCAACTAAACAAGGAATCAAATCAACTCGTGAAGTGATTGCATTAAACGTTGCTGGTGCTCTTGATATCTATGATGATGTTGAAGTTGGTCGTCAAGTTTTGGTTGACGATGGTAAACTTGGTCTTCGTGTGGTTGCTAAAGATGACGCAACTCGTGAGTTTGAAGTTGAAGTTGAAAATGATGGCGTAATTGCTAAACAAAAAGGTGTGAACATTCCTAACACTAAAATTCCTTTCCCAGCTCTTGCTGAACGCGATAACGACGACATCCGTTTCGGTCTTGAACAAGGTATCAACTTCATCGCTATTTCATTCGTACGTACTGCAAAAGACGTAAACGAAGTTCGTGCAATCTGTGAAGAAACTGGAAACGGACATGTTCAATTGTTCGCTAAAATCGAAAACCAACAAGGTATCGATAACTTGGATGAAATCATCGAAGCTGCTGATGGTATCATGATTGCTCGTGGTGACATGGGTATCGAAGTACCATTCGAAATGGTTCCAGTTTACCAAAAAATGATCATCACTAAAGTGAACGCTGCAGGTAAAGTTGTTATCACTGCAACAAACATGCTTGAAACAATGACTGAAAAACCACGTGCAACTCGTTCAGAAGTATCAGACGTATTTAACGCTGTTATCGACGGAACTGACGCTACAATGCTTTCAGGTGAGTCTGCAAACGGTAAATACCCACTTGAGTCAGTAACTACAATGGCTACAATCGACAAGAACGCTCAAACTCTTCTTAATGAATACGGACGTCTTGATTCAGATTCATTTGAGCGTAACTCTAAGACAGAAGTAATGGCTTCTGCTGTTAAAGATGCGACTAACTCAATGGACATTAAATTGGTTGTAACTCTTACTAAGACAGGTCATACTGCACGTTTGATTTCTAAATACCGTCCAAATGCTGACATCTTGGCATTGACATTTGATGAATTGACAGAACGTGGCTTGATGTTGAACTGGGGTGTTATCCCAATGTTGACAGATGCTCCATCTTCAACTGACGATATGTTCGAAATCGCTGAACGTAAAGCGGTAGAAGCAGGTCTCGTTGAGTCAGGCGATGATATTGTTATCGTTGCTGGTGTGCCAGTAGGAGAAGCTGTTCGCACAAACACAATGCGTATCCGCACAGTACGTTAAGAAAAATATAAAAACCTATCATATCCAGCTTTAGAGCTTGTGTGATAGGCTTTTTTTGTATAGAGGGTAAGAAAGAGGCAAAACTTTCATAATGGATTGATACTCTTCGAAAATCTCTTCAAACCACGTCAGCGTCGCCTTGCCGTAGGTATGGTTACTGACTTCGTCAGTTTCATCTACAACCTCAAAACCATGTTTTGAGCTGACTTCGT
>NZ_VMMZ01000109.1:0-464 GCF_013277475.1 Streptococcus sp. k-628 | reverse complement strand
CAGAAATGAGTGAGAACTCAAACTTTTAATGAGAGTTTGATCCTGGCTCAGGACGAACGCTGGCGGCGTGCCTAATACATGCAAGTAGAACGCTGAAGGAGGAGCTTGCTTCTCTGGATGAGTTGCGAACGGGTGAGTAACGCGTAGGTAACCTGCCTGGTAGCGGGGGATAACTATTGGAAACGATAGCTAATACCGCATAAGAGTAGATGTTGCATGACATTTACTTAAAAGGTGCAATTGCATCACTACCAGATGGACCTGCGTTGTATTAGCTAGTTGGTGGGGTAACGGCTCACCAAGGCGACGATACATAGCCGACCTGAGAGGGTGATCGGCCACACTGGGACTGAGACACGGCCCAGACTCCTACGGGAGGCAGCAGTAGGGAATCTTCGGCAATGGACGGAAGTCTGACCGAGCAACGCCGCGTGAGTGAAGAAGGTTTTCGGATCGTAAAGCTC
>NZ_VMMZ01000011.1:0-8900 GCF_013277475.1 Streptococcus sp. k-628 | reverse complement strand
AAACAGTGTTTTGAGCAGCTTGCGGCTAGCTTCCTAGTTTTCTCTTTGATTTTCATTGAGTATTAACTAGTAAAGCTAAAAAGAATCCAGAAAAGTTTCCAGATTCTTTTGTGAAAATGATTGCGAGTGCTTACTTAGACTGAAAGAAATCCTGTTGGGCTAAATAGTCATAATGGTCTTTGTTAAATTGATATTGGCCCACATGCTGACTAATCTGACCGACATCCACAGAAAAAATGTAGTCTTCATTTTGATAGTGCCAGTTCAGCCTAACTGTATTCAAGACTGTCTTATAAGTAAAATCTTGAACTTGATTCCAAGGCATCTCTAGGACTTGATTAGAACGATTTCCAGTTACATCACTGATGTCCATCAAGTAGATTCCCTTAGGTGTGAATGCCAGAATCTTAGGCTTCACACTCGACTGAACATAGTAGGAACCACCTATTATGAAAAAATCAATAAATGATTTGAACCATGTCTTTTTCTTGAAAGCCATCAGAAAATTCTTTTGCCCTTCAATGTGGCAAGTTGAGAGAAATGATTCAATCTGTTTTTCTGTTGCAAACTCCATAATAGCGCCCATGATGTTACCTCCATAAAAATCACTAAATAGACAGTTAAGAATTCTTCACTTAAAGAAGAACTTATCATTTGTTGCATTTTATCTTACTTTTACAGTAGACGGCACCCCTCCTATAAAATCATCCTAGCATGTGCATACTTCAGTTAACACTGGGTAGATTTTCGAAAATAATTTCTCACGTTTTTGTTATATTCATTATAACATAATTCCAATAAACAAATAAAAAAATATAAGATTTTTTCTTCCAAATTTGCCATCATTCTATTAAAAAACGACAGCTTCTTTCGAAACCATCGTTTTTCGTGAAAAATCCTTATTTGACGTGTTTTGCCAATTCTTCTTGGGCTTTTCTATTAGATTCTTCTTTTTCTTTCAACCATTTTTCTTTAGCTTTTTCATATTCGTCTTTTGTAACTGTCTTATCTTGTAATTTGAGGTATTTATAGGATTCAACCCCTTTATTACCAGCCAATGAATATGGTGTTGAGAAAGGAACAATTTTTCTCAATGTTGGTGTTCCGCCTAGTGAAACATTTGGAATTGCTAGAGAGCTATCTACTAACCAAGCTTGGGCATCTGCATATTTTTCATAACGTTTAGCTGGATCTTGCTCCTTATTAGCTTCTTCCAACATTTGAGTGTAGATATCCAGCCCAACAGCCTTAGCCTTGTCATTGGCTTCACCTGGCTCTATACCTAGATTTTGCATCAAACCACCAGAATTAACGTTAAATACATCAAGATAGGTTGAAGGGTCTTGATAGTCTGCACTCCAACCACCGTTGTAAAGATCATAATCTTTCTGAGCTGCAGTTTGAGCTAGATAACCTGAACTATCATAGTCCTCTGTAGAAAGTTGATGAACATCAATCACAACATTATCTGCACCTAAGACAGATTCTATTGATTGCTTCATGGAATTGATTCCTTGAATTTCAGCCTTATTAGCCAAATCTATAGTTTTATCTAAGTGTATAGGGAATTGAACTCCTTTGGCTTGGAGTTCTTTCTTAGCTTCAGCAAATTTAGCTTTAGCTTTTTCTGGATTGTAGTATGGATCCTGGGCATCTGCAAAGTTGATTCCTTGCCACTCCTTGCCATAGTTGACCATCTTAGAGGCTACTACTTCACCAAAGTCTTTTCCCTTGATACTTACGAAGTTTGGAGGAACGACGAGGTTACGCAAAATCTTAGTTGCCCCCTCTTCTCCTTGAGATTGGGCCCCGTAAGCTGTACGGTCATAGGCAAAATTAATGGCTTGACGGAAGTTCTTGTTAAGAACCGCTTCTTGAGTCGATTTCTTTTCAGCATCACTTGTCTTGGAAGTGAATTTATAAGATTTTCTATCCAAGTTGAAGTTTAAGAAGTAAGATGTAGCATCTTGCATGCTATAGATGATATTGTCCTTATTCTTTTCTTTAATCCCTTCAAAACTTGAACTATTTGGATAGAGACGAGCATAGCTATAAACACCTTCGGTAAAATTACGTGCTAACGCATCTTGGTCACTACCATCAAAATAAGTCAATTTGACATCATCTACAAAGACATTTTTAGCATCCCAGTAGTTAGGATTTTTCTTGTATTCGATGACCGATTTTGAAACAAAGGATTTCATCAAGAAAGGTCCATTGTACAAAATGCTAGATGGGTCTACCTTCCCAAAATCATCCCCTTTTGATTTCAAGAAATCCGCATTGACTGGGAAGAGAATGGTTGAAGTTGTTTTTGAATTCCAGTAAGATTCTGGTCGTGTCAAGGTATATTGAACAGTTTGGTCATCAAGAGCCTTAACTCCGACAGTTGAAAAGTCGCTTGTTTTACCAGTGATATAGTCATCTAAACCTGCAACGGATTCTTGCACTAAGTACAAGGCTTCTGATTTTTTATCAGCCGCATATTTCAAACCAGTGACAAAATCTTGGGCAGTTACAGGAGCATATTCATCTCCATCTGCAGTATACCATTTAGCATCTTTACGCAGTTTGTAGGTATAGGTCAAACCGTCCTTAGAAACACTCCAATCCTCTGCCAAAGATGGAACATAGTTCCCATATTGGTCATTTTCCATGAGACCATCTACCAGGTTGGTCACAATATCATTTGTTGTTGCACGGTTTTCTGCTAGATAGTTCAAACTAGATGGATCACTTGAGTAAACATAATTGTATGTTTTTGATGCTGTGCTAGAATTTCCACAGGCACTTAACAAAATACCTGCACTTAACACGACACCTGCAAGCGTTGCATACTTGGCCTTAGACTTTTTCATCTCCAGAACCTCCTGATTTAAATATTTGTTTTATTATACAACTCGTATTTTATTTAGTCAATGGGTTTTTTAAAAAAATTAATCATTACATCTACAAACTATAGAAATTATTCTACAAAATAATAAAAAAGAGAATAATTCAAGCATTTCATGATAGAAATGTTCAAATTATCCCTTTTATTTATAAAAAATTATTGAGAAATTCTAAATTTTACTCGCAGGCGATCTGCTTGAGCTTTTCCAATCACCTTATCCAATAAACGAGTACGGAGACTCATGACTCCGTATACTCCTCCACCCATGGCACCGACAAGAGCTACATAAAGGAAGCTCCACAAACGTCCACTTGGTTGGAATACAAATCCTAAAATCCACTGGATGACACCGACACCGATGAACATAACAAGGGTCAACAAACTGATTAAAATGGTTCGCTTCAAAATCACCTTGCGCTTGACACCAGTTACCTTACAAATATCCCGATACATCAAGACGTTAGGAATGATGAGACCAATGGTTGTAGAAATCAAAGGCCCGTAACTGTGAAAGAGAGCAATGGTTGGTAGTTGCAAGACCAGCTTGGCAATGGAACCATAGATAAAATAGAGAACGGCCTTGCGGTTGCGGAACATGGCCTGAAGCATTGGAGACAAGACCATGTACAAGCCTAAAATAGTAGACTGCAAAACTGCAAAGACAAACAAGCCCATAGCCAAACTATCTGGTTTGCCATAAAAGACTGTATAAAGAGGTTCTCCTACCATAACCACTCCAACCGTTGCTGGTAGCAGGAATAAGAAAAGCATGGTAATACTATCCTGAACCAGACGAGAAGCCGCCTTCAAGTCCCCCTTGACATAGTTTTCAGTCAAAAGCGGCAAACCGACACTCCCAATCGAAACCCCAACAGAAATCAAAATCATAGTAATTTTATTTGGATTGGCAGAAAAATAAGAAAACATGACAATTAAGTCTTCATTACTGTAGTTGCTAAACCACTTCATGCTATTGATAAAGGTATTTTGGTCCAAGATTTGGAAAAGCTGAATAGCCGAACCAGTCAAGATAAAAGGAATAGCTTCCTTAATCGTATCCATTAACAGGTGTTTGCTATCAATCTTATCTCGTGTTTCAAAGACTCTTTTGAGTAAACCTTCTTGAGCAAGGAAATAAATCAAAACTCCAAAACTGGCTACCATACCGACAAAGGCCGCAAAGGTCGATTGGGTAACGGCTGATAGGTAATCTCCTGAACCGAGCTTCATAATGATAAAGGTTGCTAGAAGCATCCAGATAACACGAATGACCTGCTCAGCGATTTGACTCATGGCATAAGGTTTGAGGTTATTCATCCCTTGGAAAAATCCTCGGATAACACTCATAGACGGGAAAATCAAGACTCCCCAAGCCAAGCTCTGCATGATTGGGATCAGGTCTTTCCCTACACCCGACAAGTCTGCTAGCCAAGGAGCAAAGACATACAAGACTAAAGCAAAAACCAGACCTAGTCCTGTCATAAATCCTAAAAAACTCCGAATCAGGGCAAAGCTATGCTCCTCTTCTCTCATGGTATTATACTTGGCAACTTGCTTGGCCACCGCAACCGGAATACCTGCTGTTGAAACCAGCAAGAACCAGGCATAGATATTGTAGCCCATGGTAAAAAGACCATTGGCCGTAGCCGCATAAGATCCCATCCAGATGTACCAAGGGATAATATAGATGGCCCCAAGCAGGCGACTGATAAAGTTACTGGCCGTTAGCCAAGCAGTCCCCCGTAACATCTGGGCCTGCTGGTGATTGTTTTCGTGCGACATAGATTCCTCATTCAATTTTGATAACTAGGAAAAACTCCTTATTTTCCATTATAAACTTTTCCTTGTTACTTGTAAATTTACGACTTTCAGTTTACAATAGAAAGTATGATTAAGATTGAAACCGTATTAGATATATTAAAGAAAGATGGTCTCTTCCGTGAGATTATCGACCAAGGACATTATCACTACAACTACAGCCATGTCGTATTTGACACCATCTGCTATGACAGTCGCAAAGCTAAAGAAAAGAGCCTCTTTTTCGTCAAGGGTGCTACCTTTAAGAAGGAATTTCTGCTTTCAGCTATCTCTCAAGGTCTCGGTTGGTATGTGGCTGAAAAGGACTATGAAGTTGGTATTCCTGCCATTATCGTCAGTGATATCAAGAAAGCCATGAGTTTGGTAGCTATGGAATTTTATGGAAATCCACAGGACAAACTCAAACTCCTTGCCTTTACTGGGACTAAGGGTAAGACAACAGCAGCCTACTTCGCCTATAACATTTTATCTCAAGGGCATCGACCTGCTATGCTCTCGACTATGAATACAACTTTAGATGGCAAGACTTTCTTTAAGTCTGCATTGACAACTCCTGAGAGTATTGACCTCTTTGACATGATGAATCAAGCTGTGCAAAATGACCGTACCCACCTCATCATGGAAGTCTCCAGTCAAGCCTATCTGGTCAAACGTGTCTATGGTCTAACCTTTGATGTGGGAGTTTTCCTCAATATCAGCCCAGACCATATCGGCCCGATTGAACACCCTAGCTTTGAAGACTACTTCTACCACAAGCGTCTCTTGATGGAAAATAGCCGAGCAGTCATCATTAACAGTGACATGGATCACTTTTCTGTCTTGAAAGAACAAGTGGCAGATCAAGACCATGATTTCTATGGTAGCCAATCAAATAATCAAATCGAGAATTCCAAAGCCTTTAGCTTTTCAGCTACGGGTAAACTCGCTGGAGACTATGATATCCAACTGATTGGTCACTTCAACCAAGAAAATGCCGTTGCTGCTGGACTTGCCTGTCTCCGTCTCGGAGCAAGTCTTGAGGACATCAAAAAAGGAATCGCTGCAACCCGCGTTCCTGGTCGTATGGAAGTCCTCACTCAGAAAAACGGAGCCAAGGTCTTCATCGACTATGCCCACAATGGTGATAGTCTCAAAAAACTCATCAATGTGGTTGAAACTCATCAAACTGGAAAAATTGCTCTGGTTCTCGGTTCGACAGGAAATAAGGGAGAAAGTCGTCGTAAGGACTTTGGCCTCCTCCTCAATCAGCACCCTGAGATTCAAGTCTTTTTGACTGCTGATGACCCCAACTATGAGGACCCAATGGCCATTGCAGATGAAATCAGTAGCTACATCAATCATCCTGTTGAAAAAATTGCGGATCGCCAAGAAGCCATCAAGGCAGCTATGGCTATCACTGAACAAGAACTCGATGCAGTTATTATTGCTGGTAAGGGAGCCGATTGCTACCAAATCGTTCAAGGCAAAAAAGAAGCCTATCCAGGAGATGCAGCTGTCGCAGAAAATTATTTATAAGGATCGTAAAAAAATCAAGGGAAACGAAACCCTTGATTTTTTCTATCTTTATTTAAAAGCGTTTTTCAAACCTTCAACGGCACCTTCTACAGCACCTTTAGCATCTTCTACAACGTCTTTTGCCTTAGCAACTGTTTTTTCAACAGCTCCTTCAAGTTCTGTCTTGCTGTCTCCAGTAACTTTACCAAAACCTTCTTTGACAGCGCCTGTTGCTTGTTCCAATTTGTTTTCAAGTGACATATGATTGTCTCCTTTAGTTTTATTCCGATATGTGTTATCGGTTACATTAGTATAAACTTATCGATAGATAAAGTCAAACAATGTGCTCAGAAAAAGCAATCACACTAAATAGAAAGTTAATTTTTCCTTATCAAAATCGATAGCCAACTCATACTTTCCATCTGCATTTTGGACAATATAACCTAGGACAACTAAACTGTCCACAAAGATGTCACGACGTTTCTGCATAAGCTGATCTTTTTTGAGGAACTTCAACAAAAAAGTCGTCATATATTTGAGGGCATACTCAGGATTGACATCTCCCAAAATGGCATAGAGTTCCTGCTGTTTTTCTGTCAAAGGATACTGATTTTTGACCTTGTAGAAATAATTAGACAGGGTCATTTTAGTGCGCGCAAAATCTGTTTTTTCAACTAAAATAGCTGCATTGGTTTGATTGCGCAATTCCGTCTCAAAACTTTGCTCCAACAAAGTTTGATAAATTGGACTAGCTTCTCTAACAAAAATCTCTTGATCCAGTTCGAGACTATCGAGCGACACCAGCATGGGAAGATTAAGGTAATAGCGCTTATTTTCCCGTAGAATCAAGCCTGCCTTTATATACTCTTCCATGAGTTTATCAACTGTCACTTCTGGAAATTGAGCCTTGATTTCCCGTAAAATCACATCCTCATGCTGATCCAGATAGCGGATCAGTTCTCCAAAAAATGGCTGTCTCGTCAAACGAGATGGATTAAAAATCTGAATCATGAAGATTCCTTTCTTTACATTTTAACAGAGGCGATGCTGCCAACTGACTGGGATTGGTCCCAGCTTGGTTCAGAGGAACAGGCAGACCAATCTCCCTATAATACTCCCTCCAAAAATCACTAATCTCCTGAGTCCCATCTCCAAATTTCATGGGAATAGTTTCAAAAATCGGTAGAATTTCTGCTATATACTGGGAACAGTAGAAACCAGCGCCATCTGGATAGAAAGAAGCATTATAAGGAGCTCCCAGATGTTTGCTAGCTTTTTCCTTCACAGACTGAATATCCATTTCTGGGTAAACATAGAGATCGTACAAATGATTGGACTCAAAGAAGTCTGCTGGTTCTTGACAGACCACACCAAATTCTCCACTAGCATGATAAATCATCCCATCCAAATAAATGGCAACATGGTTATAGTTGCCTGTGGAAGTCTGGATGGCCTGTCCCATATCTGACTCATCTCTCACAAAAATCAAATCACCATTTTCTAACATGCTTCACTCCTAGAAAAAAAGGAGCCGAAACTCCTTTCGATATAAGTCAAACCAGACTTTCCGATTTTGAACTGACACCCAAAATCTTAAGCATTAAAGCTTTCAGTCAATTGAGGTACCACTTGTTTCTTACGTGAAACGGCACCCGCAAGGAAAGCATGGTTATTTTCAAGTTTGAAATTGAAAGCCGCTTCGACCTTGCCCATATTGGCACCAAGAGCCAAGATTTCTGAGTTTGAGTTGACGATATCTGTAATCATCAAGACAAAGTCAGAGTAGCCGTTTGCTGCGTTAGCAGCTTGCATTGCAGCTTCAATTTCTGCTTTGCGTTCCAAAACTTCAGCGATGTCCACTGTGTTTACTTGAGCAACACGGACATTATTTCCGTTCAATTCAAAAGTTTTAGCATCGATGTCAATCAATTCTTCAGCAGATTTGCTAGCCAAGTTTGTACCAGCTTTCAACATAGCTAAACCATATTCTTCCAAGTTGACACCAGCCAATTCAGCTAATTCAGGAGCAATGACTGTATCTGTTGGGTGTGTTGTTGGTGATTTCAAAAGAAGGGTATCTGAAATCAAACCTGAAAGCATCAAACCAGCAATCTCTTTAGGCACAGCCACACCATGTTCTTTGAACATACGGTAAACGATTGAAGACGCTGAACCAACTGGCTCCAAACGCATGTAGAGTGGGCTTGCAGTTTCAAAGTTAGCCACACGGTGGTGGTCTACAACACCGTAAACTTCTACTTCAGCGATATCTGATACAGATTGTTGGAATTCATTGTGGTCAGTCAGGATAACTTGCTCTGCCCCCTCTGCTTTGGCAGAAGTGATGACACGCGGTGCTTCCACACCAAAATAGTTCAAGACAAAGGCTGTTTCTTCATTTGGAGTTCCAAGGGCAACAGCTTCCGTATCCAAACCGTAAGCTTCTTTTGCAAGGTAGGCAAAAGCTACAGATGACCCGATGGCATCTGAGTCTGGATTTTGGTGACCAAATACTAGAATCTTAGACATGATAATACCTCATTTTGTTTATTCTCTTTATTGTAGCATTTTTTTCGCTTTTTGACAAAAGTAAGAGGAGTCAAAGGACTCCTCACGATTCTTCAAAATAACTGATACTCTTCGAAAATCTCTTCAAACCACGTCAGCTTCGCCTTGCCGTAGGTATGGGTACTGA
>NZ_VMMZ01000108.1:0-597 GCF_013277475.1 Streptococcus sp. k-628 | reverse complement strand
GTCGTAATGGTTTCAGTTCCTGCCTTACCTGGACGAGTTGGATCATCTTTCTTTTCCCCTTTAACAAGAGTTGGATCTGCTTCATACTCTGTTTCGATTGGAATAGCCTTTGTTTCAACGCTATCCTTAGCCGGAACTTTAACAATAATAGGTGTAGCTGCTTTAGTAACCATCTCTGAAACAGTTGCTACCGTAATATCGCCTGTCTTAGAATCAACTTTATAACTAGTCGTAACTGTTTTCAGTCCATCTTCGCTTGGAATAGTCGTAGGTTGACTTCCTCTTATATGTTCTGAATCCTTTTCATACCTCACTTCCGTGGAAGTTGTAGACTCAGTTGTTTCAGTCGGTTTTGTCCCAACTTTAACTACTTTCTTAACCATCTCAGTTGTTACTTCACTAGTCTTCTTATCTTCTACTGCCTTACCACCTTCGATTTTATAAGTAGTCGTAATGGTTTCAGTTCCTGCCTTACCTGGACGAGTTGGATCATCTTTCTTTTCCCCTTTAACAAGAGTTGGATCTGCTTCATACTCTGTTTCGATTGGAATAGCCTTTGTTTCAACGCTATCCTTAGCCGGAACTTTAACAATAATA
>NZ_VMMZ01000107.1:0-1033 GCF_013277475.1 Streptococcus sp. k-628 | reverse complement strand
AGAGCAAACTAGGAAGCTAGCCACAGGCTGTACTTGAGTACGGCAAGGCGACGCTGACATGGTTTGAATTTGATTTTCGAAGAGTATGAGTTTATTTAAAGAGTAAAATACTCATCAAGGCCAAAATAGCTGGTCCACCTTGCTTCAAAATAATTTTCTTATCTGCTGTAAGAGAGCCATAAGCCGCAGCCCCAATCACAAATAAGACAAAAATAGTCACAATTTCTAAATTCTGTGAGAAATAAATTCCATACAAGAGAAAGACTACTAGCAAAGCATTATAAATACCTTGATTTTTAAACAATGAACTTACAGACGGACGAGCCAGTTCTTCCTTGTCCATGTTAAAGACACGACTAGTCGCATCTGATTGCGTTGCAATACTTTCCAAATAAAAAATGTAAAAATGCTCCAAAGCAACGATTGTTGCTAAAATGATTGTCATAATTGACATCTATTTCTCCTTAAATTTCTATATTCTCAATACCCAAAACCAATTTATTTAATAAACGGTTGAGCTCTGTTCTCTCAGACTCTGTTAAGATACTTTCCATCTCTTCCTTAACCTTGATATGTTTCAAAGGGGGATTCACCACTAACTGCTCCTTGGCATACTTCGTAGCCTCTACCAACACTTCTCGCTGATTTTCAGGATTGCGATGACGCTCCACTAAACCTTCCGTTTCCAAAATCTTGAAATGTCGTGTCAAGGCAGCCTGATCAATCTTCAAACGCTCCTGAACTGCCATTTGGTTACAAGGGGAATGCTCCAGTAAAAACAGTAAAATCTGATACCGTGTCAAACTAATCCCAAGTCTTTTTTCAAATAATTGCGTACTCGCTTGCTCAGACAAGCGGAGTTGATACAGTAAATCTTGAATCTCTATCATTTCTTTCTCTTTTCTATTGATTCATCAATAGTTGATTAATCAAGTATAATACAAAGTAAAATAGATTGCAAGAATGTTGCTTCAATCATTACAAAATGGTAACTTCCATTTTCCATCCATATTGATACTCAATAAAAATCAAA
>NZ_VMMZ01000106.1:0-2458 GCF_013277475.1 Streptococcus sp. k-628 | reverse complement strand
CAAACTAGGAAACTAGCCGCAGGCTGTACTTGAGTACGGCAAGGCGACGTTGACGTGGTTTGAATTTGATTTTCGAAGAGTATTAGGCTTTTTCACGAATGACTAAAACGCCATCTTCCATATCTGCTTCTAGGTGTTTGGCATCTAGGTGATCCAAATGGAAGTCTGTCACCTTATCCCGAATTTCTTGTTCAACCACGCGACGGAGCGGACGAACACCCATGACTTCGTCATAACCTTCTTCTGTTATATAGTCCTTAGCTGCTTGACTGACTACCAAATCAATGTCTTTCTTAGCCAAGGTTTGGTTGACTTCGGCTAACATCAAGTCCACAATCTTAGAAAGGTCTTCCTTCGTCAAGTGCGAGAACTCAATAACTGCATTAAAGCGGTTGAGGAATTCTGGACGGAAGAATGGTTTCAAACGGTCCATCAATTCTGGTTTGTCCGCATCTTCTGTCAAGTTGGCTTCATAGCCAAATCCAGCATTTGAGGTCGCAATAATGACAGTGTTCTTGAAGTTTACTGTATTTCCTTGACCATCTGTCAAACGACCATCATCTAGAACTTGGAGGAGAAGGGTAATGACTTGAGGGTCAGCCTTTTCAATTTCGTCGAGAAGGACGATTGAGTATGGATTACGACGAACACGTTCCGTTAAAGTATTGCTATTGTCATCATAACCCACATAGCCTGCTGTTGTACCAATTAGCTTAGAAACGGCTGTACGGTCACTGTATTCAGACATATCCAAACGGATGATTGCATCCTTGGTTCCAAACATATCTAGCGCCAATTGCTTAGCAAGTTCAGTCTTACCAACTCCAGTTGGACCTACAAAGAGGAAGCTGCCTATTGGGCGATTACCTTCATCAAAACCAGCACGATTACGACGGATGGCACGAGCTACAGCTTCAACTGCCTTATCTTGACCGATTACCTTATCTTGCAGACGATGAGCCATATCTTTCAAACGTTCGATGTCTGATGCTCCCATTTGCGATACTGGAATCCCTGTCATTCGTTCTACAGATTCAGCTACATCATTGACAGTGGCAGTCACTTTCATATCTTCTGTATGGTTTTCGATTTTCTTTTCCAATTCTGCAATGCGTGTTTTATAGTTTAGAGCTGCTTCAAAATCTTCTGCCTCAACAGCTTTTTCTTGCTTGTCTTTTTCTACCTCAATTTCACGTTCAACAGCATGAACATCTGTTACTGGATGCTGAGCTGCCAAGTGAGCTGCCGTTACATCGACAAGGTCAATAGCCTTATCTGGCAAGCTACGTTGAGGAATATACTGAACAGAATAATCCACTGCTGCTTTCAAGACTTCATCTGGCAAGATAACATTGTGGTGTTGTTGATAGAGATCACGAATTCCTTGAAGGATTTTAAAAGTATCCTCTGCTGAAGGAGCATTGACCTTGACTTCGTTGAAACGACGAGCAAGAGCTGCATTCTTCAAGATGGTGTTACGGTATTCGTCTTGAGTTGTTGCCCCAATCACTGTCAATTCTCCACGAGAGAGAGCTGGCTTGAGAATATCCGCAAGCCCTTTAGAACCACTGTCTCCACCAGTGCTACCAGCACCGAGAATTTGATGAATTTCATCAAAGAAGAGAATGATATTTCCCGCTTCTTTTACTTCATTGACTAAATTTTGAACGTTTTCTTCAAAGCTACCACGATATTGAGTACCAGCCTCAAGACCTGAGATGTCAATGGAAATAATTTCCTTATTCTTAATAGCAGCTGGAACATCACCGTTCACAATGGCTTGTGCCAAGCCTTCGACAACTGCTGTCTTACCAACACCTGCATCTCCGACTAAAACAGGATTGTTCTTGGTACGGCGTGAGAGGATTTCAGATGTCTCTTGAATTTCCTTGTTTCGTCCGATGACTGGATCCAGCTTGCCCTCACGCGCTTCTGCTGTTAAGTTTCGACCCAGTTTAGCAAGGACACCGTCTTGTTTCATACCTGACGTATGTTGTGGCATTTGACCATCAACTTCTGCATTTCCTGGCAATTGGCCAGTTGCACGATAGTGAGCAAATTCCTCAGGTGTGACTTCACGTCCATTAATCAAGTAGCGACGATTTTCAGAACTGTATCCTCGCATACCACCCATCAATTGGTTAAATAGATCATCCATGTTGTTAAAATTATTAAAGTTGTTGTTCATATTCTTTACCTCTTTTTGTTTACTTAGTTATGATCACTGACATTGACTATCTTTGACCTTTGTTTTAAAAAATTTAGACTAGCTAAATGGCTACTCTAGGTACTATTTCTGGTTTTTCTTTTTCAAGCAGGAGTAGACTATCTTTACTTCTGAAGATTTCTAGATTAAACATAGACACACCTCTTTCTATTTTACTTTAAATAATACTCTTCGAAAATCTCTTCAAACCACGTCAGCTCTATCTGCAACCTCAAAACAGTGTTTTGAAAA
>NZ_VMMZ01000105.1:0-16780 GCF_013277475.1 Streptococcus sp. k-628 | reverse complement strand
TGGACTTTTTCAGCCTGAGTCAAGAAATTCGAAAGCTCTTAAGTCTGATTGGCTTTTTCAATGTGAAATTTGTTTTCACACTCCCAAAGAGGTATTAGTGTCGTGTCTCAATCTTATATCAATGTTATCGGTGCTGGTTTGGCAGGTTCTGAAGCAGCCTACCAAATTGCAGAACGTGGTATTCCAGTTAAACTTTATGAAATGCGTGGTGTCAAGTCAACACCTCAACACAAAACAGACAATTTTGCTGAGTTGGTTTGCTCCAATTCCCTACGTGGGGATGCTTTGACCAATGCTGTCGGGCTACTCAAGGAAGAAATGCGCCGCTTGGGTTCTGTCATTTTGGAATCAGCAGAAGCTACACGTGTTCCTGCAGGCGGTGCCCTTGCGGTGGATCGCGATGGTTTCTCCCAAATGGTGACCGAAAAAGTAGCCAATCATCCCTTAATCGAAGTAGTGCGTGATGAGATTACAGAATTGCCGACGGATGTTATTACGGTTGTCGCTACTGGTCCTTTGACCAGCAATGCCCTAGCTGAGAAGATTCATGCCCTTAATGACGGCGATGGCTTCTATTTCTACGATGCGGCAGCGCCTATTATCGACGTCAACACTATCGATATGAGCAAGGTTTATCTTAAGTCTCGTTATGATAAGGGGGAAGCGGCCTACCTCAATGCCCCTATGACCAAGCAAGAGTTTATGGATTTCCATGAAGCCTTGGTCAATGCGGAAGAAGCACCGCTCAATTCTTTTGAAAAAGAAAAGTACTTTGAAGGCTGTATGCCTATCGAAGTCATGGCCAAACGAGGTATTAAAACCATGCTTTATGGCCCTATGAAACCAGTCGGCCTTGAGTATCCAGACGATTATACAGGCCCTCGTGATGGAGAATTCAAAACACCTTATGCAGTGGTTCAGCTTCGTCAGGACAATGCGGCTGGTAGTCTCTACAATATCGTCGGTTTCCAGACCCACCTCAAATGGGGAGAACAAAAGCGTGTCTTCCAAATGATTCCAGGCCTTGAAAATGCGGAGTTTGTTCGTTATGGTGTCATGCACCGCAATTCTTACATGGATTCACCAAATCTTCTGGAGCAGACCTACCGTTCTAAGAAACAACCAAATCTCTTCTTTGCTGGTCAGATGACGGGTGTGGAAGGCTATGTAGAGTCCGCAGCATCAGGATTAGTTGCGGGAATTAACGCGGCTCGTCTTTTCAAGGGAGAAAGTCAAGCTATTTTCCCAGAGACGACGGCTATCGGAAGCTTAGCTCATTATATCACCCATGCTGACAGCAAACATTTTCAACCGATGAATGTCAATTTTGGGATCATCAAGGAGTTGGAAGGCGAGCGTATCCGTGACAAGAAGGCTCGTTATGAAAAAATTGCAGAGCGTGCCCTTGCTGACTTAGAGGAATTTTTAACAGTCTAATTTTTTTCAAAGAATTGCTCATGATACTATAAAAATCTTAGAAATTGTGATAAAATAGGTAGGATAAAAGAAGGAGAGTGAAAATGGCGAATCCCAAGTATAAACGTATTTTAATCAAGTTATCAGGTGAAGCCCTTGCCGGTGAACGTGGCGTAGGGATTGATATCCAAACAGTTCAAACAATCGCAAGAGAGATTCAAGAAGTTCATAGCTTAGGTATCGAAATTGCCCTTGTTATTGGTGGAGGAAATCTCTGGCGTGGAGAACCTGCTGCAGAGGCAGGAATGGACCGCGTTCAGGCAGATTACACAGGAATGCTTGGGACTGTTATGAATGCTCTTGTGATGGCAGATTCATTGCAACAAGTTGGGGTTGATACACGTGTGCAAACAGCTATTGCCATGCAACAAGTGGCAGAGCCTTATGTCCGTGGACGTGCCCTTCGTCACCTTGAAAAAGGCCGTATCGTTATCTTTGGTGCCGGAATTGGTTCACCTTACTTCTCAACCGATACAACAGCGGCTCTTCGTGCAGCTGAAATCGAAGCAGATGCCATCCTTATGGCTAAAAATGGGGTCGACGGTGTTTATAATGCTGATCCTAAGAAAGACAAGACAGCCGTTAAGTTTGAAGAATTGACTCACCGTGACGTTATCAATAAAGGTCTTCGTATCATGGACTCAACAGCTTCAACCCTCTCAATGGATAACGACATTGACTTGGTTGTCTTCAACATGAACCAACCAGGCAACATCAAACGTGTCGTATTTGGCGAAAATATCGGAACAACAGTTTCAAATAATATCTAAGAAAAGGAATAAGAAAGATTATGGCTAACGCAATTATTGAAAAAGCTAAAGAGAGAATGACCCAATCTCACCACTCACTTGCTCGTGAATTTGGTGCTATCCGTGCCGGTCGTGCCAATGCAAGCTTGCTTGACCGTGTACATGTAGAATACTATGGAGTAGAAACTCCTCTTAACCAAATCGCTTCAATTACCATTCCAGAAGCGCGTGTTTTGTTGGTAACACCATTTGACAAGTCTTCATTGAAAGACATCGAACGTGCCTTGAACGCTTCTGATCTTGGTATCACACCAGCTAACGACGGTTCTGTTATTCGTTTGGTTATCCCTGCTCTCACAGAAGAAACTCGTCGTGACCTTGCTAAAGAAGTGAAGAAGGTCGGCGAAAATGCTAAAGTGGCTGTCCGCAATATCCGTCGTGATGCTATGGACGAAGCCAAGAAACAAGAAAAAGCAAAAGAAATCACTGAAGACGAATTGAAGACTCTTGAAAAAGACATTCAAAAAGTAACAGACGATGCTGTTAAACACATCGACGACATGACTGCCAACAAAGAGAAAGAACTCTTGGAAGTCTGAGAATAAACAGAAAAACTCAGTTGGCATTGCTGGCTGAGTTTTATTCGAAAGAAGGAAATATGAATACAAATCTTGCAAGTTTTATCGTTGGACTCATCATCGATGAAAATGACCGTTTTTACTATGTGCAAAAGAATGGCCAGACCTATGCTCTTGCCAAGGAAGAAGGTCAGCATACAGTAGGGGATACGGTTAAAGGTTTTGCCTACACGGATATGAAGCAAAAACTCCGTTTGACAACTCTAGAAGTGACTGCTACTCAGGACCAATTTGGTTGGGGGCGTGTCACAGAAGTTCGTAAGGACTTGGGTGTCTTTGTGGATACAGGCCTTCCTGACAAGGAAATCGTTGTGTCACTCGATCTTCTCCCTGAGCTCAAGGAACTCTGGCCTAAGAAGGGCGACCAACTCTACATCCGTCTTGAAGTGGACAAGAAAGACCGTATCTGGGGACTCTTGGCTTATCAAGAAGACTTCCAACGTCTGGCTCGTCCTGCCTACAACAACATGCAGAACCAAAACTGGCCAGCCATTGTTTACCGCCTCAAGCTGTCAGGAACTTTTGTTTACCTGCCAGAAAACAACATGCTTGGCTTTATTCATCCGAGCGAGCGCTATGCAGAGCCACGTTTGGGTCAAGTTTTAGATGCGCGTGTCATTGGTTTCCGTGAAGTGGACCGTACCTTGAACCTCTCCCTCAAACCACGTTCTTTTGAAATGTTGGAAAATGATGCTCAGATGATTTTGACTTATTTGGAAAGCAATGGCGGTTTCATGACCTTAAATGATAAGTCATCTCCAGACGACATCAAGGCAACCTTTGGCATTTCTAAAGGTCAGTTCAAGAAAGCACTCGGTGGCTTGATGAAGGCTGGTAAAATCAAGCAAGACCAGTTTGGTACAGAGTTGATTTAGGGAGACTTATGAGAAAATCATTTTACGCTTGGCTCATGACTGAGCGCAATCCTAAAAGCAACAGTCCCAAGGCTATATTGGCAGACCTAGCTTTTGAGGAGTCAGCCTTCCCAAAACACACAGATGATTTTGATGAGGTGAGTCGCTTTTTGGAAGAACATGCCAGTTTCTCTTTTAACCTAGGAGACTTTGACGCTATCTGGCAAGAATACTTAGAACACTAGCATGATTCATTGGGTTTGGGCTAGTAATTTCTCCATCCCTCTGCTATAATAAAAAGAAATAAAAGGATTAGAGAGGTTCTTTATTTGAAGGAACATTCAATAGACATTCAACTGAGTCATCCAGATGACTTGTTTCATCTTTTTGGTTCCAATGAACGCCATCTTCGTTTGATGGAAGAAGAGCTTGATGTGGTGATTCATGCTCGTACGGAGATTGTCCAGGTTTTGGGAGAAGAGACTGCCTGTGAGGAAGCCCGTCAGGTTATTCAAGCTCTCATGGTCTTGGTGAATCGTGGGATGACCGTTGGCACGCCAGATGTGGTGACTGCGATTAGCATGGTCAAAAACGATGAAATCGACAAGTTTGTCGCCCTTTATGAAGAAGAAATCATCAAGGATAATACTGGTAAACCTATTCGTGTCAAAACTCTAGGTCAAAAGCTTTATGTGGATAGTGTCAAACAGCACGATGTGACCTTTGGAATTGGGCCAGCAGGGACAGGGAAGACCTTTCTTGCAGTTACTTTGGCCGTGACTGCCCTTAAACGTGGGCAAGTCAAGAGGATTATCCTGACTCGTCCAGCGGTGGAAGCAGGAGAGAGTCTAGGTTTTCTTCCTGGTGATCTTAAGGAGAAGGTAGATCCTTACCTTAGACCTGTTTATGATGCCTTGTATCAGATTCTGGGAAAAGACCAAACGACTCGTCTCATGGAGCGTGAAATTATCGAGATTGCACCTCTTGCCTACATGCGTGGACGAACCTTGGATGATGCCTTTGTCATTCTCGATGAGGCTCAAAATACGACCATCATGCAGATGAAAATGTTCTTGACGCGTTTAGGTTTTAATTCTAAGATGATTGTCAATGGAGATGTCAGTCAGATTGACCTGCCACGTAATGTCAAGTCAGGTTTGATTGACGCCCAAGAAAAGCTCAAGAACATTCACCAGATTGCCTTTGTTCATTTTTCAGCCAAGGATGTGGTTCGCCATCCAGTTGTCGCTCAGATTATCCGAGCTTATGAACCAGCACCGGTTAAAAAAGAAGAGAGTGAAGAATTAGATCCTCAACCTCTATCTGAAGGATAGTTCTTTTGTACTTAAAATTATCTCAATACCAAGTATAAATTTGCTTTTTAAATGTTTCATTAAATATCCTTATATTAGTTAGAAACTTTTCAAGTGGTGGAATCCTATGGAATCAATCTTTTTAAAACTAGCTCAGTATCCGATAGTGGAGACAGAGCGTTTATTGCTTAGACCTGTAACTTTGGATGATGCGGAAGCTATGTTTGAGTATGCCTCGGATAAGGATAATACACGTTACACTTTTCTAACCAATCAAAATTTAGAAGAAACTAAAAATAATATTGCTCAGTTTTATTTAGCCAATCCATTAGGGAGTTGGGGAATAGAACTGAAATGCAATGGCAAATTTATTGGAACCATTGACTTGCACAAGATTGATTCTGTTCTTAAGAAGGCAGCTATTGGTTACATTATCAATAAAAAATATTGGAATCAAGGATTGACGACAGAAGCCAATCGTGCTGTGATTGAGCTAGCTTTTGAGAAGATAGGAATGAATAAGTTGATTGCCCTTCACGATAAGGACAATCCCGCGTCAGGAAAGGTCATGGAGAAATCAGGAATGGGTTTTTCCCACGAAGAAGCTTATGCTTGTATGGACCAGCATGAAAAAGGCCGAATCGTTACAAGAGTTCATTATGTATTGACCAAGGAAGACTATTTTGCAAATAAATAAGCAGTTGAAAAGAAATTTTCGACTGTTTTTTCTTTCTCTTACGAATAATCTAAGAGAGGAGAAAATATGGAAGCAATTATCGAGAAAATCAAAGAGTATAAAATCATTGTCATCTGTACTGGTCTGGGCTTACTTGTAGGAGGATTTTTCCTGCTAAAACCAGCTCCACAAACACCTGTAAAAGAAACGAATTTGCAGGCAGAAGTTGCAGCTGTTTCCAAGGATTCGGTATTCGAAAAGGAAGAACCCCTTGAACAAGACCTAATCACAGTAGATGTGAAGGGGGCTGTTAAATCGCCAGGGATTTATGATTTGCCTGTAGGTAGTCGAGTCAATGACGCTGTTCAGAAGGCAGGTGGCTTGACAGAGCAAGCAGACAGCAAGTTACTCAATCTAGCACAGAAAGTTAGTGATGAGGCTCTGGTTTACGTCCCAACTAAGGGAGAAGAATCAGCTAGTCAGCAGGCAGGTTCTGGGACAGCTTCTTCGACGAACAAGGAAAAGAAAATCAATCTCAATAAGGCTAGTCTGGAAGAACTCAAGCAGGTCAAGGGACTGGGAGGAAAACGAGCTCAAGACATTATCGACCATCGTGAAACAAATGGCAAGTTCAAGTCAGTAGAAGAACTCAAGAAGGTCTCTGGCATTGGTGCTAAAACGATAGAAAAGCTAAAAGACTATGTTACAGTGGATTAAGAATTTCCCCATTCCCCTAATCTATCTGAGTTTTCTATTGCTCTGGCTTTACTACGCCATTTTCTCAGCATCCTATCTTGCTTTGTTGGGCTTTGTTTTTCTGCTAGTCTGTCTCTTTATCCAATTTCCGTGGAAATCAGCAGGCAAAGTTCTAGTGATTTGTGGAGTCTTTGGCTTCTGGTTTCTGTTTCAAAATTGGCAACAGAGTCAAGCAAGTCAAAATTTGGCGGATTCTGTTGAAAGAGTACGGATTTTACCAGACACTATTAAGGTCAATGGTGACAGTCTATCCTTTCGTGGCAAGTCTGATGGACGCATTTTTCAAGTTTATTATAAACTCCAGTCCGAGGAGGAGAAAGAAACTTTTCAAGCTTTAACCGACCTTCATGAGATAGGACTAGAAGGGAAGCTTTCGGAGCCAGAAGGGCAGAGAAATTTTGGTGGATTTGACTACCAAGCCTATCTGAAAACTCAGGGGATTTACCAGACACTCAACATCAAAAAGAGCCAGTCACTCCAAAAGGTTGGCAGTTGGGATATAGGTGAAAACCTGTCCAGTTTACGCCGTAAGGCTGTAGTTTGGACTAAGACGCACTTTCCAGACCCTATGCGTAACTATATGACGGGGCTTCTGTTAGGACATCTGGACACCGACTTTGAGGAGATGAATGAGCTTTATTCTAGTCTAGGAATTATCCACCTCTTTGCCCTGTCTGGCATGCAGGTAGGTTTTTTCATGGACGGATTTAAGAAACTTCTCTTGCGATTGGGCTTGACCCAAGAAAAGTTGAAATTTCTGACTTATCCCTTTTCCCTTATCTATGCAGGCCTAACTGGATTTTCGGCATCGGTCATTCGCAGTCTCTTGCAGAAGCTACTGGCTCAACATGGTGTTAAGGGATTAGATAATTTTGCCTTGACGGTGCTTGTCCTCTTTATCATCATGCCCAACTTTTTCCTGACTGCAGGAGGAGTCTTGTCCTGCGCTTATGCTTTTATCTTGACCATGACCAGCAAAGAAGGGGAGGGGCTTAAGGCTATTGCCAGAGAAAGTCTAGTCATCTCCTTAGGAATATTGCCCATTCTGTCCTTCTATTTTGCGGAATTTCAACCTTGGTCCATCCTTTTGACCTTTGTCTTTTCCTTTCTTTTTGACTTGGTCTTCTTACCGCTCTTGTCTATCTTATTTGCCCTTTCCTTTCTATATCCAGTCATTCAGCTGAATTTTATCTTTGAATGGTTGGAGGGCATTATTCGCTTGGTATCGCAGGTGGCAAGTAGGCCTCTAGTCTTTGGACAACCCAATGCATGGCTTTTAATCTTATTGTTAATTTCCTTGGCTTTAGTTTATGATTTGAGGAAAAACATTAAAAGGCTAGCAGTGTTGAGCTTATTGATTACAGGTCTCTTTTTCTTGACCAAGTATCCACTGGAAAATGAAATTACCATGCTGGATATTGGGCAAGGCGAAAGTATTTTCCTACGGGATGTAACTGGTAAGACCATTCTCATAGATGTCGGTGGCAAGGTAGAATCTGATAAGAAAATCGAAAAATGGCAAGAAAAGACGACGACCAGCAATGCACAGAGAAGCTTGATACCTTATCTTAAAAGTCGAGGAGTGGCCAAGATTGACCAGCTGATTTTGACAAATACGGACAAGGAACATGTTGGAGATTTGTTGGAGGCGACCAAGGCTTTCCATGTAGTCGAAATTTTAGTGTCCAAAGGCAGTTTGAAACAGAAGGAATTTGTGGCAGAACTACAGACTACTCAAACCAAGGTGCGTAGTGTGACAGTAGGAGAGAACTTGCCAATTTTCGGAAGCCAGTTAGAAGTCCTATCTCCAAGAAAAATGGGAGATGGAGGTCATGAAGACTCCCTAGTTCTGTATGGAAAACTCTTGGATAAGCACTTTCTCTTCACTGGAAATTTGGAGGAGAAAGGAGAGAAGGAATTGTTGAAGAAGTATCTTGACCTAGAAGTGGATGTTTTGAAAGCTGGTCAACATGGTTCTAAAAATTCATCAAGTTCAGTCTTTCTAGAACAGCTCAAACCAGAGATCACTCTCATCTCAGTTGGAAAGAACAATCGAACGAAACTACCCCATCAGGAAATCTTGACACGACTGGAAGGTATCAATAGCAAAGTATATCGAACTGACCAACAAGGAGCTATACGCTTTAAAGGTTGGAAAAGTTGGAAAATCGAAAGCGTTCGATAGGAAGGACAAATATTATATATTAGTAAAATAAACTAAAAATCTGTTGCATAATAATGATAAAAACGATATAATGAAAACGTCTTCATTTTTAATGATATAAAACCATTAAAAATTAGCAAAAATCGTTTAATTAGTTAGTTTATAATCCATTGGTCTTTTTCAGTCCAGTATATATGCTGTGAGCGTTCTTAAAACTTATCGGTATGATTGGAATACCTACTATAAGTCTAGTATGAATTACCACAGATATAGCTATACTAACGATCCATCATGGTTTCGTTATTATAGCTATTCTGAGTATCCAGTTGGTAGTGGTTGGAATTACGATCGTTATGAGGTACTAAACTACTACAGCGGAGGCTATTAATTCTTAAAGAGTGATAAAAAGGAGGGCTAGATATGTTGCAGCTTACTCATGTGACCTTAAAAACGCGACAAGTCATCTTACAAGATGTTGATTTTACATTTGAAAAGGGTAGGATTTATGGTATTCTTGCTATCAATGGCTCTGGAAAGACGACACTGTTCCGCGCCATTAGCAATTTAATTCCTATAAGTAGTGGAAATATTGTAGCCCCTCCTTCTTTATTTTATTATGAAAGCATTGAATGGCTGGATGAAAATTTAAGTGGGATGGACTATCTTCGCCTTATCAAAAACATCTGGAAGTCAGACCTAAACTTGAGGGATGAAATTGATTACTGGGAAATGTCGGACTATGTCAGACTTCCCATTCGCAAGTATTCCTTAGGCATGAAGCAACGCTTGGTGATTGCCATGTATTTCCTCAGTCAGGCCAAATGCTGGCTCATGGATGAGATTACAAATGGCTTAGATGAGTATTATCGTCAGAAGTTTTTTGATAGGCTAGCACAAATCGATAGACAAGAACAGCTGGTTCTTTTAAGTTCCCACTATAAGGAAGAGTTGCTTGATGTCTGCGATAGAGTAGTAACCATTCATCAGGGGCAAATAGAAGAGGTTTAGTTTATGAAAGATGTTAGTCTATTTTTATTAAAGAAAGTTTTCAAAAGTCGTTTAAACTGGATTATCTTACTTTTATTTGCATCTGTACTCGGTGTTACCTTTTATTTCAATAGTCGGACTGCAAACTCATTCAGCTTGGAGAGCAGGTTGGAAACTCGTATTGCAGCCAACGAGAGAGCTATCAATGAAAATGAAGAGAAGCTCTCCCAAATGTCTGACACCAGCTCGGAGGAATACCAGATTGCTAAAAGTGATTTAGACTTGCAAAAAAATCTTTTGACGCGAAAGACAGAAATTCTGACTTTATTAAAAGAAGGGCGCTGGAAAGAAGCCTACTATTTGCAGTGGCAAGATGAAGAGAAGAATTATGAATTTGTATCAAATGACCCGACTTCTAGCTCTGAATTAAAAATGGGGGTTGACCGTGAACGGAAGATTTACCAAGCCCTGTATCCTTTGAACATAAAAGCACATACTTTGGAGTTTCCTACCCACGGGATTGATCAGATTGTCTGGATTTTAGAGGCTATCATCCCAACCTTGTTTGTGATTGCGATTATTTTTATGCTAACGCAACTATTTGCAGAAAGATATCAAAATCATCTGGACACTGCTCAATTATATCCTTTTTCAAAAGTGACATTTGCCATGTCCTCTCTTGGAGTTGGAGTGGGCTATGTAAGTGTGCTGTTTATCGGAATCAGCGGATTTTCTTTTCTAGTGGGAAGTCTGATAAGTGGTTTTGGACAGTTAGATTATCCCTACCCGATTTATAGCTTAGTGAATCAAGAGGTAACTATTGGAAAAATACAAGATGTGTTATTTCCTGGCTTGTTATTAGCTTTCTTAGCCTTTATCGTCATTGTGGAAGTCGTCTACTTGATTGCTTACTTTTTCAAGCAAAAAATGCCTGTCCTCTTTCTTTCCCTCATTGGGATTGTTGGCTTATTGTTTGGTATCCAAACAATTCAGCCTCTTCAAAGGATTGCACATCTGATTCCCTTTACTTACTTGCGTTCAGTGGAGATTTTGTCTGGAAGCTTACCTAAGCAAATTGATAATGTCAATCTGAATTGGGGTATGGGGCTAGTCTTACTTCCTTGCTTGATTATCCTTTTGTTAGTGGGGATTCTATTTATCGAAAGATGGGGAAGTTCACGTAAAAAAGAAGTTTTTAAGGCTTAGTTTTCCTATGGGGAAGCTAAAGAAAAACTAATATAGGGAGGGAATCAACTTGGTTCTCTCTTTTTGATTAGGAAATCAATGCAAAATACAAACACAAACTTTTCAAAAAAATAACTTTTTATCTTGACAAGAGCTAGAAAACTTGGTATCATATAAAAGTTGAGAAAAGCAGAAGTGAGAGCTTCTCGCCTTGTGACATTAAGTTGCCTGGCCCTACGGATGAAAAGTTTCTAAGAAACGCTATCATAACGTGCGGGCTTGTATATTTACGAGTCCGCTATTGTTTTTCTCTAATAAAACAAAAGAGGTGAAAACCATAGCAAAGCAAGACTTATTCATCAATGATGAGATTCGTGTACGTGAAGTTCGCTTGATTGGTCTTGAAGGAGAACAGCTAGGCATCAAGCCACTCAGTGAAGCGCAAGCTTTGGCTGATAACGCTAATGTTGACCTAGTATTGATTCAACCCCAAGCCAAACCGCCTGTTGCAAAAATTATGGACTACGGTAAGTTCAAATTTGAGTACCAGAAGAAGCAAAAAGAACAACGCAAAAAACAAAGTGTTGTTACTGTGAAAGAAGTTCGTCTAAGTCCAACTATTGACAAGGGTGACTTTGATACAAAACTTCGCAATGCACGCAAATTCCTTGAAAAAGGAAATAAAGTTAAGGTATCTATTCGCTTTAAGGGTCGTATGATTACCCATAAAGAGATTGGTGCAAAAGTTTTAGCCGAGTTTGCTGAAGCAACTCAAGATATTGCCATCATCGAACAACGTGCTAAAATGGATGGACGTCAAATGTTCATGCAATTGGCGCCAGCGACTGACAAAAAATAATTGTCAGAAAGTTAAATAAAGGAGAAAAAATCATGCCAAAACAAAAAACACACCGCGCATCAGCTAAACGTTTCAAACGTACAGGTTCTGGTGGACTTAAACGTTTCCGTGCTTACACTTCTCACCGTTTCCACGGAAAAACTAAGAAACAACGTCGTCATCTTCGTAAAGCATCTATGGTGCATTCAGGAGATTACAAACGTATCAAAGCAATGCTTACTCGCTTGAAATAATAGCTTGACTGTAAGTAAACAATTCTAGGAAATATTTGGAGGAAATAAAACATGGCACGTGTTAAAGGTGGCGTTGTATCACGCAAACGTCGTAAACGTATTCTTAAATTAGCAAAAGGTTACTATGGAGCTAAACACATCTTGTTCCGTACTGCAAAAGAACAAGTAATGAACTCTTACTACTATGCATACCGTGACCGTCGTCAGAAAAAACGTGACTTCCGCAAATTGTGGATCACTCGTATCAATGCGGCAGCTCGTATGAACGGACTTTCATACTCACAATTGATGCATGGTTTGAAATTGGCTGAGATCGAAGTTAACCGTAAAATGCTTGCTGACTTGGCTGTTAATGATGCAGCAGCTTTCACAGCTCTTGCAGATGCAGCTAAAGCAAAACTTGGTAAATAATAACAGATAAGACTGGAACAGGATTGTCCCAGTCTTTTTAAAAATAAAGGAGAAAAATATGGCTTCAAAAATGCTACATACTTGCTTGCGAGTAGAAAATCTTGAAAAATCAATTGCATTCTATCAAGATGCTTTTGGTTTTAAAGAATTGCGTCGCAGAGATTTTCCAGACCATGCCTTCACGATTGTCTATCTAGGACTTGAGGGTGACGACTATGAATTGGAGTTGACTTATAACTACGATCACGGTCCGTATGTGGTTGGTGATGGGTTTGCCCATATCGCCCTCAGTACACCTGATCTTGAAGCTCTTTATCAAGAGCACAGTGCCAAAGGCTATGAAGTGACTGAACCAAATGGTCTACCAGGAACTGCACCAAACTATTACTTTATCAAAGACCCTGATGGCTACAAGGTCGAAGTCATTCGTGAAAAATAATCTTGTGAAGTCAAGTAGAATGTTCGTTTTCTACTTGACTTTTTTTAGCTGAAAGAGTATACTAATAAAAATTTAACCTTTAAGGGGAGTTCAGAGAGACTCACAAGGTGTCAGATAAAAGAATAGTACAATTTTCTAGAGGAGACTTTTTGAGTGTGCTCTCTTGTGTTGTACGATTTTAACTGAGGCCTTGCATTAGCAAGGTCTTTTCTTTGTCTGGTCCCCTTAAAATTTAAGGAGGAAAAGTCATGAATCCCACATGTAAGAAACGTTTGGGTGCAATTCGTTTGGAAACCATGAAGGTGGTTGCACAGGAGGAAATCGCGCCAGCAATCTTTGAACTAGTCCTAGAAGGAGAAATGGTTGAAGCCATGCGAGCAGGCCAATTTCTTCATCTGCGTGTGCCTGATGATGCCCATCTTTTGCGTCGTCCTATTTCAATTTCGTCTATCGATAAGGTTAAGAAGCAGTGTCACCTTATTTACCGGATTGAGGGAGCTGGGACAGCTATTTTCTCAACCCTAAGTCAGGGAGATACTCTTGATGTGATGGGGCCTCAGGGAAATGGTTTTGACTTGTCTGACCTAGATAAGCAGAGCAAGGTTCTCTTAGTTGGTGGGGGAATTGGTGTACCTCCCTTACTTGAGGTAGCCAAGGAATTGCATGCGCGTGGTGTGAAAGTAGTGACAGTCCTCGGTTTTGCTAACAAGGATGCTGTTATCCTTGAAACGGAATTGGCCCAATATGGGCAGGTCTTTGTAACGACAGATGATGGTTCTTATGGCATCAAGGGGAATGTTTCTGTTGTCATCAAGGATTTAGACAGTCAGTTTGATGCTGTTTATTCTTGTGGGGCGCCTGGAATGATGAAGTATATCAATCAAACCTTTTATGACCACCCAAGAGCCTATCTATCTCTGGAATCTCGTATGGCTTGTGGGATGGGTGCCTGCTATGCCTGTGTCCTAAAAGTGCCAGAAAGCGAGACGGTCAGCCAACGTGTCTGTGAAGATGGCCCTGTTTTCCGTACAGGAACAGTTTTATTATAAGGAGAAAATTATGACTAGAAATCGTTTACAAGTTTCTCTACCTGGCTTGGATTTGAAAAATCCGATTATTCCAGCATCAGGCTGTTTTGGTTTTGGACAAGAGTATGCCAAGTACTATGATTTAGACCTTTTAGGTTCTATTATGATCAAGGCGACAACTCTTGAACCACGCTTTGGCAATCCAACTCCAAGGGTGGCAGAAACACCTGCTGGCATGCTCAATGCAATTGGCTTACAAAATCCTGGTTTGGAAGTTGTTTTGGCTGAAAAGTTACCTTGGCTGGAAAGAGAATATCCAAATCTTCCTATTATTGCCAATGTAGCTGGTTTTTCAAAACAAGAGTATGCAGCTGTTTCTCATGGTATTTCCAAGGCAGCCAATGTAAAGGCTATTGAGCTCAATATTTCTTGCCCCAATGTTGACCACTGTAATCACGGACTTTTGATTGGTCAAGACCCAGATTTAGCTTATGATGTGGTGAAAGCAGCTGTGGAAGCCTCTGATGTACCAGTTTATGTCAAACTAACCCCTAGTGTGACGGATATCGTCACTGTCGCAAAAGCTGCAGAAGATGCAGGGGCAAGTGGCTTAACCATGATCAATACTCTGGTTGGAATGCGCTTTGACCTCAAAACCAGAAAACCAATCTTGGCCAATGGAACAGGTGGAATGTCTGGTCCAGCAGTTTTTCCAGTAGCCCTCAAACTCATCCGCCAAGTCGCCCAAACTACAGACCTGCCCATCATTGGAATGGGAGGAGTGGATTCGGCTGAAGTTGCCTTAGAAATGTATCTGGCTGGAGCATCTGCTATTGGAGTTGGAACAGCTAACTTTACTAATCCATATGCCTGTCCTGATATCATCGAAAATTTACCAAAGGTTATGGATAAATATGGCATAAGCAGTCTAGAAAATCTACGCAAGGAAGTAAAAGAGTCTCTGAGGTAAACTGTAATCAATCTGCTCTTGATTTTTTATCAGTTTGTAATGTTGATTATAGAGAATTTTGATATAATGAAATGAGTAAGAACAGAGGAAGTAAATTAATGAAGAAAGTAAGATTTATTTTTTTAGCCCTGCTATTTTTCTTAGCTAGTCCAGAGGGTGTCATGGCCAGTGATGGTACTTGGCAAGGAAAACAATACCTGAAAGCAGATGGCAACCAAGCGGCTAATGAGTGGGTTTTTGATGCTCATTATCAGTCTTGGTTTTATATCAAAGCAGATGCTAACTATGCTGAAAATGAATGGTTGAAGCAAGGTGACGACTATTTTTACCTCAAATCTGGTGGCTATATGGCCAAATCAGAATGGGTAGAAGACAAGGGAGCCTTCTATTATCTTGACCAAAATGGAAAGATGAAAAGAAATGCGTGGCTAGGAACTTCCTATGTTGGTGCAACAGGTTCCAAGGTAATAGAAGATTGGGTCTATGATTCTCAATACGACGCTTGGTTTTATATAAAAGCAGATGGCCAGCACGCAGAGAAAGAATGGCTCCAAATCAAGGGTAAGGACTATTATTTTAAATCTGGTGGTTATCTACTGACAAGTCAGTGGATTGACCAGGCTTATGTGAATGCCAGTGGTGCCAAAGTACAGCAAGGTTGGCTTTTTGACAAACAATACCAATCTTGGTTTTACATCAAAGAAAATGGAAATCATGCTGATAAAGAATGGATTTTCGAGAATGGTCACTATTATTATCTAAAATCCGGTGGCTACATGGCAGCCAATGAATGGATTTGGGATAAGGAATCTTGGTTTTACCTCAAGTCTGATGGCAAAATGGCTGAAAAAGAATGGGTCTACGATTCTAAAAGTCAAGCTTGGTACTACTTCAAATCCGGTGGCTACATGACAGCCAATGAATGGATTTGGGATAAGGAATCTTGGTTTTACCTCAAGTCTGATGGCAAAATGGCTGAGAAAGAATGGTTATACGATTCTAAAAGTCAAGCCTGGTACTACTTCAAATCTGGTGGCTACATGGCGAAAAATGAGACAGTAGATGGTTATCAGCTTGGAAGCGACGGTAAATGGCTTGGAGAAAAAGCTACAAATGAAAATGCTGCTTACTATCAAGTAGTGCCTGTTACAGCAAATGTTTATGATGCAGATGGTGAAAAGCTCTCCTATATATCGCAAGGTAGTGTCGTCTGGCTAGATAAGGATAGAAAAAGTGATGACAAGCGCTTGGCTATTACTATTTCTGGTTTGTCAGGCTATATGAAAACAGAAGATTTACAAGCACTAGATTCTAGCAAGGATTTTATCCCTTATTATGAGAGTGATGGACACCGTTTTTATCACTATGTGGCTCAGAATGCTAGTATTCCAGTAGCTTCTCATATTTCTGATATGGAAGTAGGCAAGAAATATTATTCGGCAGATGGGCTGTATTTTGATGGTTTTAAGCTTGAAAATCCCTTCCTTTTCAAAGACTTGACAGAGGCTACAAACTATAGTGCTGAGGATTTGGATAAGGTATTTAGTCTGTTAAATATTGGCAATAGTCTCTTGGAAAATAAGGGAGCTACCTTTAAGGAAGCCGAAGAGCATTACCATATCAATGCCCTCTATCTCCTTGCTCATAGTGCCTTAGAAAGTGACTGGGGACGAAGTAAAATTGCCAAAGATAAGAATAATTTCTTTGGAATTACAGCCTATGATACGACCCCTTACCTTTCTGCCAAGACATTTGATGATGTGGATAAGGGAATTTTAGGTGCAACCAAGTGGATTAAGGAGAATTATATCGATAGGGGCAGAACTTTCCTTGGAAACAAGGCGTCTGGTATGAATGTGGAATATGCCTCAGACCCTTATTGGGGTGAAAAAATTGCTAGTGTGATGATGAAAATCAATGAGAAACTAGGTGGTAAAGATTAGTCCTATAATTGATACTCTTCGAAAATCTCTTCAAACCACGTCAGCGTCGCCTTACCGTATAGATGTTACTGACTTCGTCAGTTCTATCTGCAACCTCAA
>NZ_VMMZ01000104.1:0-638 GCF_013277475.1 Streptococcus sp. k-628 | reverse complement strand
TTTCATGTACTTTCAACGTTACTGTTTGTGTTGGATCTTGACCTTCTGTATCCTTATCTTTATCGAATTTGTTATTAATATAGTTGACTACTTCATCTCTATTATCAATCACATATCCGCGTTTTTCTAACTCTGCTATCTTAGCTGTTACTGATTCAGTTGGAATTTGATCTCCAGTTTTACCGTTGATAGTTACATTATCTTTTGGTAATGGTGTTTCTGTTTTCTTATCACCCTCACCTTCAACCTTAACCACTTTCACCAATGCTTTTTGTGGATTTCCTTCATAAGTAATCGGCGTATCCTCTCCAGGTGTTGTTGGTACTTTTGGTGGAATGTATCCTTGTGTCGGATCAGTTGGCACTTTTGGTACTAACGGTGTTTCACCAATCTTCGGTGTATATCCTGGTACATATGGAATTACTGGTACATTAGGATCCGTTGGTTCTCCAGGCTTAGTTGGATCTGTTGGATTATTTGGATATGGAATTGGCGTTGGTTTGTCTTTTCCTGGCTCATTCGGTATCCATGATCCTAACTTAATATACGCTACCTTAACATTTTGATCTTCAGATGCTTCTGTTAAGTTTTCACTTGCTACTACTCTTGTTCCATCTGTTGATACCAATCCATCTGCT
>NZ_VMMZ01000103.1:0-6666 GCF_013277475.1 Streptococcus sp. k-628 | reverse complement strand
TCAAAACACTGTTTTGAGATTGCAGATAGAGCTGACGTAGTTTGAAGAGATTTTTGAAGAGTATTACCATCATAACATCCATAAAAACAAGCTTTCTCTAAAAGAAAATGAGCGTAGCAATGACCAATACAAGATCTCGGAAAATATGACCATAAAAGGAAACTTCCTTCTTAACCGAATTTGGGACAAGATAGGCTGCAAAAAACAAACCCAGTCCAATATAAATCAAAAGAGAGACAATGGTCATTGGATTTCTTAAGAAGAGAAGTGTTGCTAAAATAGTCACCAACACTGTCTTTTTTCTATCTAGCATAGCAAGCAAATCACGCATGTATTTTTTTAAGGGTAAAAAAATCAGCAAATCTAGCCCAAATAGAAAGAAAAAGGATGGCAATAAAAAGTCAACTAATTCTTGCTGCAGCGTATTTTTGATGAACAAGTTATCTGACAGGACAAGAACAGCTCCTAACAAATTAATTAAGAGCAGGATACTGTAAAAAAGCTTCACTGACTGCTTACTGGCTAGGACACTATGGACTTCTTGCTTACGGGTATAAAGATAATTTACTCCAGCACAGATTCCTGAAACGAAGACCATACTTCCGATGAAAAAAGCTGTACTTTGTTTAAAGGACAAGATGCATTCTTTCCATAGGAAACAGCTACTCAAACTGATTTGAATTAAAGCTAACAAAAATAAGATTCTCATTGATTTCATCTTTTCTCTCCCTTCCTACCAATCATTATACTAGGAGAAAAGAGAGAACTGTTTCTAATCTTCTCAAATGTCTCTTTAAGACGCTAAACAAACACCAGAGACTAATACTCAATGAAAATCAAAGAGCTGACGTGGTTTGAAGAGATTTTGGAAGAATATAAATTTGAAATAAGGCTGATAGTATTCATTTCACTATCAGCCTTACAGGTTATTTAACGTTTTAGAAAAACTATAATGTCAAGATTAACTAAACAGTATCTAATTCCTTCAAATAATTTTCTATCTTCATCAACATTAAAGGATTGTTATAAATCTTACATAACTCTCTTGCTTCTATATAATAATTTTTGACTTGTTCTTTGTCTAGAAATTTGGCCCCAGCATTTCCTACAAGAATAAGTAGGGGAGCCAGTTGGTAGCTTGTCTGTCTTTGTTTACAGAGTTCAATCGTCTCAAGAGCTTCTTGGATGGCTTCGTTATATTTTTCCTTTGACACTAGATAGTGAGCGTAGTTGTAACGAACTCTGATGTAGCCAAATAAAAACTCTTGATGCTCAAAATTTTTTGTCTGATATAACTCCATCAAATGAGAGTAGTTTGCCTCATATTCTTGTTCGCGACCCACTAAGGAATAGAAATTAGATAGAGTATTCAATGCCTTTAAATAAATCAGAGTATTTGAGGCTACTTTTAATAATATATTTTCCAATGAAGAAATTGCCTCACACTTACTGTCATATTGATAGAAGTCAATAATAGCTTTAATCCATTCAAGGTAAGTTCGGTCTTCTAGTGTTAGAAAAGTACTTCGTTCAATCTCTATTCTATAAATATATTCCAAATTGTCATAATTTCTGTCATCTAATAGTCGAGCAGATAATTGCTTGAAATTAGAGAGATTAGATTTAATTTCAATTTGTTCATTAAAAAAATAATCTAATGGCACTTCAAGTCGCTGTGAGAGTTTGAACAAAAGGTCTGCGGAGGGAATGAAATGCCCTCTCTCAATTTTACTAATCTGGCTTTGTTCACAAATTCCTTCTGCAAGAGTTTGTTGGGAGAGACCTAACTCTTTTCTTTTCAATCTGAATTTCTCTGCGAGTGTATTCATTAAAGATAATAAACCTTCCTATTTGCTTAATTTCATTATAAAATTTTTAGTTCAAAATAGCAAGTTAAAGGAATAAATAATTCTTTAAAGTAACAAACAAAAAAAAAAAGTTAAAAATTACATAAAAATGCTTGGCTAAATAAAATATATCTGTTAAAATAAGGATAACGAAAAAGAAAAGGGTTTCACGAATGAAAAAAATCGTGGAATTCAAAAATTAGCTATATTTGCATTACTAGAGGTTTTTACGTTTAGTAACACAATTCCTTACCAACAGTTATTCAGAAGAATAAACGATTGGAGATTCGAGTCCAATCACAAAAGAAGTCCAATGGTCTTGATGTTGGGAAGGCTGATTGATGTCGTATTACTTTAAAATTCAACTATTTAGAGAAAGGTATTCTTATGAGAGCTTGTAACAATACCAGATAGATATAAGAATGGAGATGTTTGATAAAATGCTTTCATAGCTAACCAACTGTTGAAAATTATGAGTTACAAAATCTAAAGTATTTAAGATTGGTTTATAAAATTAGGTCTCTGTCTGTAGAAAGGAACGTGCAGTTAGAAAGGAGGAGAAAATAGGATACTATAATTCAGACTGAGATTTCTAATTAAAATATGTAGTTGCATTTCGCTCATTTTCATAATATTTCATTCAGAGGAGGAATAATATGTTAAAAATTTGATGCGGGATGGTAAAGAATAATTGAAGAAGATTCTTTTATCAATAGTTTAGTAAGCTTGTTAGTTTATAGAGGGCAGGGGTATTTCTGCCCTCTGCTTTAGAATAAGGAATGCACTATGAAAAAATTATTTATACTCATATCCAACCTGCTTGCTAGTTTGTTCTTTGTTTGGGTATTTACCATTTGGACTGATACATATGTCTCCTATTATTACCCCAACGTTGTTGTACGTGATTCTTCCCCTGAAACAACTTTTCAGCATGTTGCTACACGCTTGGAAAAACTAGCAGAAGAAACGGATAGCTTTATTGCGATTCAACACCAAGATCCTAACTCAGAAGGTACTCCAGTGTTTTCTTATACGACCTTTGGGAACGGAAAGTTGCCTGATGGGCTACAGGAAAAAAATCTAGAAGATGCTCAAAGTAGTAGTGTTGAAACAAACTATTTTGTATTCGATGGAAACCTAGATATTCACTTGCTAAGGGAGGAGCTAAGTCAACTTGGCTTGACTAACATGCACCTGACAATTCCATCTAAACTATCTACGTTAATGGCTATCTTTAGTAACGGATTTCAGTTAATCAGTTTATTGATTTTCATCTTAACCTTTGGAGCACTGACTTTAATTAGTCAAATTAGCCAATTACGGTCGTCGGGCATTCGCCTCATTTCAGGAGAGAAACGGTGGTCCATTTTTCTTAGACCAGTTGGTGAGGATTTGAAAGGGATAGCTGTTGGTTTCAGTTTAGCTGGCGTGCTCGCCATTCTTATGCAAAAAATTCTGTCGCTTCCAACGCAATCCCTAATGACCATAGGAGAAGGCTTGCTCAGTTATAATCTCATCTTGTTGTCGATCTCCCTGTTTTTCGCTCAACTCTTCGCAGTTGGGATAAAAAAGATACACCTGATGCAGATTATAAAAGGGCAAGTGCCTGTCAGAGGAATCATTAGTTTGATTTTAATCGGTCAACTATCAGCGATTATTATTGTAACGCTGGGAATAGGGGGTAGCTTAAAGTATTCCCAAGCCTGGCAACAGCATCGGATTGGACAAGAGGCTTGGAGCCAGGAGAGGCAACTGATTACCCTATCAATCAGCCGTGAAGGAACGAGTCCTGGTTTTGATGAACAAGCTCAAAGGAAACTCAGAACTTGGTATCAATTGATGGATCTGGCTGTTTCAGAACAAAAGGCTTTCTTATCTAGACACCAGTTAATTGACCGTACTTTGCAAAATGGCATGACTTCCTCCAAAAACTTTATAACCTCTACAGAATGGTACGATTACAGCCCGAATGGCAATGTCCTTATCGTCACACCGCAATACTTGGAGCGTCAAAACATTCCTGTAGATACAACTATTGAACAAAAGATGAATCACCTTGATGTAGGGGAGTTTGTCTTATTGCTGCCTGAACACCTCCGTTCAGAGGAAGAACATTATAAATCTGTTTTTGAAGACGACTTAACCAGTCGCATGTCTAGTCAAGATGAACGACAGCAAATGACTGCTACGGTAGGTTATTTAGAATCAGGTCAGGATCGATTTGTGTATAATACGACCCCTATTTCTTACCAGCAGTTTTTGAAAGATCCAATCATCATTGTTATAACACCCCAATCAACTGGTCCACAGTCCATTTTGTTTTGGATAGACGCAGTACAGAACTACGTTCTCTTTAATCAATTGTCTGATGCCCAGGAGCTTATCCAGAGACAAGGCATTGAAAATTGGGTCTCAGAAATGCAAACAGGTTACCACAACTACATCACATTATTGGATAATATCCAGAGGGAACGTTGGGTAATGCTAGCAGGAGCTGTGCTTGGGATTGCAACTTCAATCTTGTTGTTTAACACTATGAATAGGCTCTACTTTGAAGAATTTAGACGTGCCATTTTTATCAAACGCATTGCAGGTCTCAGGTTCTTAGAAATCCATCGCACTTATCTCTTTGCTCAACTGGGTGTGTTTTTACTGGGATTTGTTGCGAGTGTATTTCTTCAGGTAGAGATACTAGTTGCTTTCTTAGTCTTGTTACTCTTTACTGGTCTATCTCTTTTACAGTTACATGTCCAAATGCAGAAAGAAAACAAGATGTCCATGCTTGTTTTGAAGGGAGGTTAATATGATTGAACTTAAACAGGTGAGTAAATCTTTTGGAGAACGAGAGTTATTTTCGAATCTTTCAATGACATTTGAGGCTGGAAAAGTCTATGCCTTAATTGGTTCAAGTGGTAGCGGAAAAACAACCTTGATGAACATGATTGGGAAATTAGAATCTTATGATGGCACGATTCTTTACCGAGGTAAAGACCTGGCCAATTATAAATCGAGTGATTTTTTCCGTCACGAATTGGGCTACCTCTTCCAGAACTTTGGCTTAATTGAAAACCAAAGTATTGAAGAAAACCTTAAGCTAGGTCTCATTGGTCAAAAGTTGAGTCGGTCGGAACAGCGGTTGAGGCAGAAGCAGGCTTTAGAACAGGTCGGCCTGGCTTATCTTGACCTAGATAAGCGCATCTTTGAGTTATCGGGCGGAGAATCGCAACGGGTTGCCTTGGCAAAAGTTATCTTAAAGAATCCACCCTTTATTCTGGCAGATGAGCCAACAGCTTCAATAGACCCAGCAACCTCTCAGTTGATTATGGAGATTTTGCTATCTCTTCGAGATGATAATAGGCTAATCATTATCGCAACACATAATCCAGCAATTTGGGAGATGGTTGATGAAGTGTTCACGATGGATCGTCTGAAATAAAAATCCTTGTTTTTAATTGCACGATGAGTTACTGAAATATTATCATGAATCAATAATTGGAGTTAATTTAGAATTGTACTTTATGAATATTGAGGTAACTTTTTCTTGATAAAGGAAGAAATAGTGGAGAGGAAGTTAGAATGAAAAAATTCGACAATTATATTATTGAGAAGCCTTGCGATTCTAATTCAGATAAACTGCAAAAAATCTTAATAATTGAAAGTTTGGTAGATGATATTTTGCAATTTGCTCTCAGAATCAATAATAGTGTAGGAGAGATTTTCCTCCTACAACCGTTTCAAAAGAAAACTATCTTTATTCCATGTTATTTTGAGAAAGATATTGTGAAAGTCAAATATGATGATAAAGTTGAGTGGAATTTGTTAGAATTTCAAAAATTTAGAGCATTTTTGGCTTAGTAATATGTGTTGAAAGCTCAAAATCTATGGTAAAAAGTAGCTTTGAAAACGTATTGCCTCCAAAGATTTAGTTAAATAATGATTTAACACAAAAAGAAATTATTGAAGTTCTGGAAAGATGTTGTTTCAGTATTGAGAAAAGGTGGGAAAAACTTGCGATTTTCACAGAGAAAGGAAGAAAAAGTATAGAAATATAGTCAATCGAAACAAGAACAGGACAAAAGAGCCTTTGTGCCATATCCTTCTCCTTTCGCTTTACAATTGGCTTGAACACCTTTATTGTATCGCGTTTGGAGTTTTTTTGGTATAAGCTTCGACGCGCACCCGCATAGCGGGTGTTTTTTTGTCTCGCACCTAACGGAGCGAGATGGACTAATAGTCACATAATCAAAAAACGCACCATATCAAAAACTAAAAAGTTTGATATTATGCGTCATGTCTTAAACTAATTGACTATACTTTCTATTCAAATGAGCTTTTAACCAATTGATTGAGCCAATCCACTCTTAAAACCAAAGAGCAATTTCTCGCTTAGCTGACTCTTCTGAATCTGAACCATGTACAACATTTTGGATAGCCTCATTTTCTCCAGCAGCTTTTGCAAAATCACCTCGAATAGTGCCTGGTAAAGCTTCTTCTGGGCGAGTCGCACCCATCATAGTCCGCCAAGTTTCGATTACTTTGGGACCAGAAATAATACCCACAAAAACCGGCCCTGAAGTCATGAATTCACGAATCGGTGGGTAAAAACTTTGACCAACCAAGTCCTGATAGTGCTGGTCAATCAACTCTTCTGAAACCTGTGAACGCAACTCCAATTTTTCGATTGTCAATCCACGCTGTTCGATACGTTTCAGCACTTCACCCACTAGTCCTCTTTTTACACCATCTGGTTTAATGATAAAAAATGTTTGTTCCATACCTGTCTCCTTTGTCAGCTTCTTTCTTTTATACTCTTCGAAAA
>NZ_VMMZ01000102.1:0-16173 GCF_013277475.1 Streptococcus sp. k-628 | reverse complement strand
AGCAACCTGCGGCTAGTTTGCTCTTTGATTTTCATTGAGTATAAGTTAAAAATCCTGATTTCAAGTAAAATCAGGATTTTTTCATGGATGCGATTTTTTCTGGATCTGGTGTGACACGGAGAGTCTTTTGTCCTGTGTAGGTGACAAAGCCTGGTTTTCCACCAGTTGGTTTGTTGAGTTTCTTGACTTCAATCATATCTACCTGAACCAGATTTGACAGGCGACCTTGAGAGAAGTAAGCGGCCAACTCTGCTGCGTCTGTCTTGACTTCATCAGATGGGTCAAGATTGCCTGAGATGACAACGTGGCTTCCAGGAATATCCTTGGCATGGAACCAAAGTTCCTCCTTGCGGGCTATTTTAAAGGTTAGCTCTTCATTTTGAAGGTTATTGCGTCCGACATAGATGATGGTTTTGCCATCGCTTGCTAGATATTGTTCTGGTTTTTTGCGTTTCTGGATTTTTTCTCGCTGTCTTCTACGAATAAAGCCTGTTTGAATCAATTCTTCACGGATTTCAGCGATTTCTTCCAGTCCAGCTTGGTTGAGGACGGTTTCTACACTTTCCAGATAGAGAATGGTTGCCTTGGTTTCCTCAATCAGATCAGTCAAGTATTTGACAGCTTCTTTGAGTTTCTGATACCGTTTAAAATAGCGTTGGGCATTCTGGTTGGGAGTCAGAGCCTTATCAAGTGCAATCGTGATAGGTTGGTTAGTGTAGTAGTTGTCTAGGATAACCTGGTCTTGGTCGTTAGGCACATGATGAAGGAAGGTTGTCAGCAATTCTCCTTTTTGACGAAATTCTTCAGCATTGTCTGTCGCCAGTAACTCTTTTTCTTGTTTTTTCAGTTTATGACGATTTTTTTGAAGTTCATTTTCAACACGACGAATGAGTTCACTGGCTTGCTGTTTGACGCGGTCGCGCTCAGCCTTATCCTTATAGTAGGTGTCCAACAAATCAGAAAGACTGGCAAAAGGCTCTCCCACCTGATTTGCAAAAGGAACTGGGCTGAAGGATGTCTCTGTCAAGCAGGGCTTGGTTTCTTGATTGAAAAAGTTTCGGAAAGTAGATAGTTTATCACTAATCAGTATCCTTTCCAATTCATTTGCCGTATCGCGTCCCAGACCTTGAAAGAGGCTTTGAAGGTTTTTAGCTGTCGTTTCCTGTGTTTGTAGGATTTCAAAGAGCTTTTCATCCTTGATAGTAAAAGGATTGAGAGATTCCGTACTTGGCGGAGCGATATAGGTTGACCCAGGAAGCAAGGTGCGGTAGCTATTTTGTGAAAATCCGACGTGTTTAATGACTTCGAGGATTTTGTGGCTACTTTTATCAACCAGTAGAATATTACTGTGTTTCCCCATAATTTCGATAATCAAGGTAGCCTGGATATGGTCTCCAATCTCGTTTTTATTGGAAACTGTCATTTCCACAATACGGTCATTTTCCACTTGCTCAATAGACTCAATCAGGGCACCCTGCAAATACTTTCTCAAAACCATGATAAAGGTAGAAGGCTGGGCTGGGTTTTCAAAAGTTGTTTGGGTCAGCTGAATGCGTCCAAAAACTGGATGGGCAGAAAGGAGCAGGCGATGGCTTTGGCGATTGCTGCGGATTTGCAAGACCAATTCTTGTTCAAAAGGTTGATTTATTTTCTGAATGCGACCATTCACTAACTCTCTTCGCAATTCCTCAACCATGTGGTGTAAAAAAAATCCGTCAAATGACATCGTTCTCTCCTTGTGATTGTATTCCATAGTATTATATCAAAAAGGTAGAATAAAATCATGGAAATGTGGTATAATAAAGCCAAGTAAAGAGAAACGAGAAGCACATGTATATTGAAATGGTAGATGAAACTGGTCAAGTTTCAAAAGAAATGTTGCAACAAACCCAAGAAATTTTGGAATTTGCAGCCCAAAAATTAGGCAAAGAAGACAAGGAGATGGCGGTTACCTTTGTGACCAATGAACGTAGTCATGAACTCAATCTGGAGTACCGTGACACCGACCGTCCGACAGATGTTATCAGCCTTGAATATAAGCCAGAGTTGGAAATTGCCTTTGACGAGGAAGATTTGCTTGAAAATCCAGAATTGGCAGAGATGATGTCTGAGTTTGATGCCTATATTGGGGAACTGTTCATCTCTATTGATAAGGCTCATGAGCAGGCCGAGGAATATGGCCATAGCTTTGAGCGTGAGATGGGCTTCTTGGCAGTACACGGCTTTTTACATATCAATGGATATGATCACTACACTCCGGAAGAAGAAGCGGAGATGTTCGGTTTACAAGAAGAAATTTTGACAGCCTATGGACTCACAAGACAATAAACGAAAATGGAAAAATCGTGACCTGATATCCAGTTTAGAATTTGCCGTCACAGGAATTTTTACTGCTATCAAGGAAGAACGCAATATGCGAAAACATACCGTGACGGCTCTAGTGGTCATCCTAGCAGGTTTTGTTTTTCAGGTGTCACGAATCGAATGGCTCTTTCTCCTATTGAGCATTTTCTTGGTGGTAGCTTTTGAGATTATCAATTCTGCTATCGAAAATGTGGTGGATTTGGCCAGTCACTATCACTTTTCCATGCTGGCTAAAAATGCCAAGGATATGGCGGCTGGCGCGGTATTAGTGGTCTCTCTTTTCGCAGCCTTAACAGGCGCATTGATTTTTCTCCCACGAATCTGGGATTTATTATTTTAAACAGTAAGAGGAAATTATGACATTTAAATCAGGCTTTGTAGCCATTTTAGGACGTCCCAATGTTGGGAAGTCAACTTTTTTAAATCATGTCATGGGGCAAAAGATTGCCATCATGAGTGACAAGGCGCAGACAACGCGCAACAAAATCATGGGAATTTACACGACTGATAAGGAACAAATCGTCTTTATCGACACACCAGGGATTCACAAGCCTAAAACAGCTCTCGGAGATTTCATGGTTGAGTCTGCCTATAGTACCCTTCGCGAAGTGGACACCGTTCTTTTCATGGTACCTGCTGATGAAGCGCGTGGTAAGGGAGACGACATGATTATCGAGCGTCTCAAAGCTGCCAAGGTTCCTGTGATTTTGGTGGTGAACAAGATTGATAAGGTTCATCCAGACCAGCTTTTATCTCAGATTGATGATTTCCGTAATCAGATGGACTTCAAGGAAATTGTTCCTATCTCAGCCCTTCAGGGAAATAATGTCTCACGTTTAGTTGATATTTTGAGTGAAAATCTGGACGAAGGTTTCCAGTATTTCCCAGCTGATCAAATCACAGACCATCCAGAACGTTTCTTGGTTTCAGAAATGGTTCGCGAGAAAGTCTTGCACCTAACTCGTGAAGAAATTCCGCATTCTGTTGCAGTAGTAGTGGATTCTATGAAACGAGATGAAGAGACAGACAAGGTTCACATCCGTGCAACAATTATGGTCGAGCGTGATAGTCAAAAAGGGATTATCATCGGTAAAGGTGGTGCTATGCTTAAAAAAATTGGTAGCATGGCCCGTCGTGATATAGAACTCATGCTAGGAGACAAGGTCTTCCTAGAAACATGGGTCAAGGTCAAGAAAAACTGGCGTGATAAAAAGCTAGATTTGGCTGACTTTGGCTATAATGAAAAAGAATACTAAGTAGAGGTGGGCTCATGCCTGCTTCTTGTTTTTACAGAAGGAGGACTTATGCCTGAATTACCTGAGGTTGAAACCGTTCGACGTGGCTTGGAAAAATTGATTTTGGGTAAGAAGATTTCGAGTATAGAAATTCGCTATCCCAAGATGATTAAGACGAATTTGGTCGAGTTTCAAAAGGAAGTGCCTGGTCAGATTATTGAGTCAATGGAACGTCGTGGTAAATATTTGCTTTTCTACCTGACAGACAAGGTCTTGATTTCCCATCTGCGGATGGAGGGCAAGTATTTTTATTATCCGTACCAGGTTCCTGAACGCAAGCATGCCCATGTTTTCTTTCAGTTTGAAGATGGTGGCACGCTTGTTTATGAGGATGTTCGCAAGTTTGGTACTATGGAACTCTTGGCGCCTGACCTTTTGGAAGCCTACTTTCTTTCTAAAAAACTAGGACCTGAACCAAGTGAACAAGACTTTGATGTGCAGGTCTTTCAAGTAGCTCTAGCTAAATCTAAAAAGCCTATCAAATCCCATCTTTTAGACCAGACTTTGGTAGCTGGACTTGGCAATATCTATGTGGATGAGGTTCTCTGGCGAGCTCAGGTTCATCCAGCTAGACCTTCTCAGACTTTGACAGCAGAAGAAGCGACTGCCATTCGTGACCAGACCATTGCTGTTTTGGGACAGGCTGTTGAAAAAGGTGGTTCCACCATTCGGACCTATACCAACGCTTTTGGTGAAGATGGAACTATGCAGGATTTTCATCAGGTCTATGACAAGGCTGGTCAAGAATGTGTACGCTGTGGCACCATCATTGAGAAAATCCAACTAGGTGGACGAGGAACTCACTTTTGTCCTCAGTGCCAAAGGAGGGACTGATGGAAAAAATCATTGGAATCACTGGGGGAATTGCCTCTGGTAAGTCAACTGTGACAAATTTTCTAAGAAAGCAAGGCTTTCAAGTAGTGGATGCTGACGCAGTCGTCCACCAACTACAGAAACCTGGTGGTCGTCTGTTTCAGGCTCTAGTCCAGCACTTTGGGCAAGAAATCATCCTTGAAAACGGAGAACTTAATCGCCCTCTCCTAGCTAGTCTTATCTTTTCAAATCCTGAAGAACGAGAATGGTCTAAGCAAATCCAAGGAAAGATTATCCGTGAGGAACTAGCTACGTTGAGAGACCAGTTGGCTCAGACAGAAGAGATTTTCTTCATGGATATTCCCCTACTTTTTGAGCAGGACTACGTCTCTTGGTTTGATGAGACCTGGTTGGTCTATGTGAACCGAGATGTCCAAGTAGAACGCTTAATGAAAAGGGACCACTTGTCCAAAGATGAAGCCGAGTCTCGTCTGGCAGCCCAGTGGCCTTTAGAGAAAAAGAAATATTTGGCCAGCCATGTTTTAAACAACAATGGAAATCAGGACCAGCTTCTTACTCAGGTGTTCTCCCTGCTTGAGGGAGGTAGTGAAGATGACAGAGATTAACTGGAAGGATAATCTGCGCATTGCCTGGTTTGGTAATTTTCTGACAGGAGCCAGTATTTCCTTAGTTGTGCCTTTTATGCCCATTTTTGTGGAAAATCTAGGTGTAGGGAGTGAGCAAGTTGCTTTTTATGCAGGTTTAGCTATTTCTGTCTCTGCCATTTCTGCGGCACTTTTCTCTCCTATCTGGGGCATCCTTGCTGACAAATACGGTCGAAAACCCATGATGATTCGAGCAGGCATGGCCATGACCATTACTATGGGGGGATTGGCTTTTGTACCAAATATCTATTGGTTAATCTTTCTTCGTTTATTAAACGGTATATTTGCAGGATTTGTTCCTAATGCCACAGCCTTGATAGCCAGTCAGGTTCCCAAGGAGAAATCAGGCTCTGCCTTAGGTACTTTGTCTACAGGCGTAGTTGCAGGTACTCTAACTGGTCCCTTTATTGGTGGCTTTATCGCAGAATTATTTGGAATTCGTACTGTTTTCTTACTGGTTGGTAGTTTTCTGTTCTTAGCTGCTGTTTTGACTATTTGCTTTATCAAGGAAGATTTTAAACCAGTAGCCAAGGAAAAGGCTATTCCAACAAAGGAATTATTTACCTCGGTCAAATATCCCTATCTTTTGGTCAATCTCTTTCTAACCAGTTTTGTCATTCAATTTTCAGCCCAATCAATTGGCCCTATTTTGGCTCTTTATGTACGTGACTTAGGCCAGACAGAGAATCTTCTTTTTGTATCTGGTTTGATTGTATCCAGTATGGGCTTTTCCAGTATGATGAGTGCAGGAGTCATGGGCAAGCTAGGTGATAAAGTGGGCAACCATCGCCTCTTGGTTGTAGCCCAGTTTTATTCAGTTATCATCTATCTCCTCTGTGCCAATGCCTCTAGCCCCTTTCAACTAGGACTCTATCGTTTCCTCTTTGGCTTGGGAACCGGTGCTTTGATTCCCGGAGTTAATGCCCTTCTCAGCAAGATGACGCCCAAAGCTGGTATTTCGAGGGTCTTTGCCTTCAATCAGGTATTCTTTTATCTGGGAGGTGTCGTTGGGCCTATGGCAGGTTCTGCAGTAGCAGGTCAATTTGGCTACCATGCAGTATTTTATGCGACAAGCCTTTGTGTTGCCTTTAGTTGTCTCTTTAACCTGCTTCAATTTCGAACATTATTAAAAGTAAAGGAAATCTAGTGCGAGTAAAAATTAATCTCAAATGCTCCTCTTGTGGCAGTATCAATTACCTAACCAGTAAAAATTCAAAAACCCATCCAGACAAGATTGAGGTTTTAAAGTATTGTCCCAAGGAAAGAAAAGTAACCCTACATCTTGAATCTAAGTAGATTTTATGGTAAAATAATAGGGATTTTAAGGAGTTTGATATGTATAACCTATTATTAACCATTTTATTAGTATTATCTGTTGTGATTGTGATTGCGATTTTCATGCAACCAACCAAAAACCAATCCAGCAATGTATTTGATGCCAGCTCAGGTGATTTGTTTGAACGCAGTAAAGCACGCGGTTTTGAAGCTGTAATGCAGCGTTTGACAGGGATTTTAGTCTTTTTCTGGCTAGCCATTGCCTTAGCATTGACGGTATTATCAAGTAGATAAGAAAATAATGGGCAGGACTAGGTCTTTGCCTCTTTTTGTTTTTAAAGGATGTGTAAGAAGGTTTTACAGTAAAAGAAAATTAAAAAATCTAGAAAGAAAATATGAAAGATAGAATAAAGGAATATTTGCAAGATAAGGGAAAGGTGACTGTCAATGACTTGGCTCAGGCTTTGGAAAAAGATGGTTCCAAGGATTTTCGTGAGTTGATTAAAACCTTGTCCCTAATGGAAAGAAAGCACCAGATTCGCTTTGAAGAAGATGGAACTTTGACTTTGGAAGTCAAGAAAAAACATGAGATTACCCTCAAGGGGATTTTTCATGCTCATAAAAATGGCTTTGGCTTTGTTAGTCTGGAAGGCGAGGAGGACGACCTTTTTGTAGGAAAAAACGATGTCAACTATGCTATTGATGGTGATACCGTTGAGGTCGTGATTAAGAAAGTCGCTGACCGAAATAAAGGAACAGCAGCCGAAGCCAAAATTATTGATATATTAGAACACAGCTTGACAACAGTTGTCGGCCAAATCGTTCTAGATCAGGAAAAACCTAAGTATGCTGGTTACATCCGTTCAAAAAATCAGAAAATCAACCAACCGATTTACGTTAAGAAACCAGCTCTAAAACTAGAGGGAACAGAAGTTCTTAAGGTTTTTATCGACAAATACCCAAGTAAGAAACACGATTTCTTTGTCGCGAGTGTACTAGATGTGGTTGGGCATTCAACGGATGTCGGAATTGATGTTCTTGAGGTTTTGGAATCTATGGACATTGTCTCAGAATTTCCAGAGGCTGTTGTTAAGGAAGCAGAAAGTGTGCCTGATGCTCCATCTCAAAAGGATATGGAGGGCCGTCTGGACTTGAGAGATGAGATAACTTTTACCATTGACGGTGCAGATGCTAAGGACTTGGACGATGCGGTGCATATCAAGGCATTGAAGAATGGCAATCTGGAACTCGGTGTTCACATCGCAGATGTTTCCTACTATGTGACCGAGGGTTCGGCTCTTGATAAGGAAGCCCTTAATCGCGCGACTTCTGTCTATGTGACAGACCGTGTGGTCCCAATGCTTCCAGAACGACTGTCAAATGGTATCTGCTCCCTCAATCCTCAAGTTGACCGTCTAACTCAGTCAGCCATCATGGAGATTGATAAACATGGTCGTGTGGTCAACTACACTATCACACAAACAGTTATCAAGACAAGCTATCGGATGACCTATAGTGATGTCAATGACATCTTAGCTGGCGATGAGGAAAAGAGACAAGAATATCAGAAAATTGTTCCAAGTATCGAACTCATGGCCAAACTTCATGAAACTTTAGAAAACATGCGTGTGAAACGTGGAGCCCTCAATTTTGATACCAATGAAGCCAAGATTTTAGTGGATAAGCAAGGTAAGCCTGTTGATATCGTTCTTCGTCAGCGTGGCATTGCAGAGCGCATGATTGAGTCCTTCATGTTGATGGCCAATGAAACAGTTGCTGAGCATTTTAGCAAGCTGGACCTACCTTTTATCTATCGAATTCACGAGGAGCCTAAGGCTGAAAAGGTTCAGAAGTTTATTGACTATGCTTCGAGTTTTGGCTTGCGCATTTATGGAACTGCCAGTGAGATTAGCCAGGAGGCACTTCAAGACATCATGCGTGCTGTTGAGGGAGAACCTTATGCAGATGTATTGTCCATGATGCTTCTTCGCTCTATGCAGCAGGCTCGCTATTCAGAGCACAATCACGGCCACTATGGATTAGCGGCTGACTATTACACTCACTTTACTAGTCCGATTCGTCGTTATCCAGACCTTCTTGTTCACCGTATGATTCGTGATTACGGCCGTTCTAAAGAAATAGCAGAGCATTTTGAGCAAGTGATTCCAGAGATTGCGACCCAGTCTTCCAACCGTGAACGTCGTGCCATTGAGGCTGAACGTGAAGTCGAAGCCATGAAAAAGGCTGAGTACATGGAAGAATACGTGGGCGAAGAGTACGATGCGGTTGTGTCTAGCATCGTTAAATTCGGTCTCTTTGTTGAATTGCCGAATACAGTTGAGGGCTTGATTCACATCACTAATCTACCTGAATTTTATCATTTCAATGAACGTGATTTGACTCTTCGTGGGGAAAAATCGGGGACAACCTTCCGTGTAGGACAGCAGATTCGTATCCGAGTTGAAAGAGCTGACAAGATGACGGGTGAAATTGACTTCTCTTACATCCCAAGTGAGTTTGATGTGATTGAAAAAGGCTTGAAACAGTCTAGTCGAAATGACAGAGGACGTGGTTCAAGTCGTCGTTCAGATAAGAAAGAAGACAAGAGAAAATCAGGACGCTCAAATGATAAGCGCAAGCATTCACAAAAAGACAAGAAGAAAAAAGGAAAGAAACCTTTTTATAAGGAAGTAGCTAAGAAAGGAGCCAAACATGGCAAAGGGCGAGGGAAAGGTCGTCGCACAAAATAAAAAGGCGCGTCATGACTATACAATCGTAGATACGCTAGAGGCAGGGATGGTCCTGACTGGGACTGAAATCAAGAGTGTGCGAGCTGCTCGAATCAATCTCAAGGACGGCTTTGCTCAAGTGAAAAATGGAGAAGTTTGGTTGAGCAATGTTCATATCGCTCCTTACGAAGAGGGCAATATCTGGAACCAGGAACCAGAACGCCGTCGAAAACTCTTACTCCATAAAAAGCAAATCCAAAAGTTGGAACAAGAGACCAAAGGGACAGGAATGACGCTGGTTCCTCTTAAAGTCTATATCAAAGATGGTTATGCCAAGCTCCTTTTAGGTTTAGCTAAAGGGAAGCATGACTATGATAAGCGGGAGTCAATCAAACGTCGTGAGCAAAACCGCGACATTGCGCGCGTGATGAAAGCTGTTAATCAGCGATAAAAAGAGGAAATGAAAATGGAAAAATTAGTTGCCTATAAACGTATGCCCTTGTGGACTAAAGAAACCATGCCAGAGGCTGTTCAGCAGAAACACAATACCAAGGTTGGGACTTGGGGCAAGATTACTGTTTTAAAAGGAACTCTCAAGTTTATTGAATTGACAGAAGATGGTGAGGTTTTAGCTGAGCATCTCTTTGAAGCGGGGGCTGACAATCCAATGGCACAACCACAAGCCTGGCACCGAGTGGAGGCTGTAACAGACGATGTAGAATGGTATTTGGAATTTTATTGTAAACCTGCGGATTATTTCCCTAAGAAATACAATACCAATCCTGTTCATTCAGAGGTCCTAGAGGCTATGCAGACAGTAAAACCAGGGAAGGCCTTGGATTTGGGATGTGGTCAGGGGCGTAATTCCCTCTTTCTAGCCCAGCAAGGTTTTGATGTGACAGCTGTGGATCAAAATGAACTGTCCCTTGAAATCTTGCAAAGCATTGTGGAGCAGGAAGATTTGGACATGCCTGTTGGTCTTTACGATATCAATTCAGCCAGCATTGAGCAAGCGTATGATTTCATCGTATCGACAGTTGTTTTGATGTTTTTGCAAGCAGACCGCATTCCTGCAATTATCAAAAATATGCAGGAGCATACCACGGTCGGTGGCTATAATCTTATTGTTTGTGCCATGGACACGGAGGATTACCCTTGCTCGGTTAACTTCCCATTCACTTTTAAAGAAGGGGAACTGGCAGATTATTACAAGGACTGGGAATTGGTTAAGTACAATGAAAATCCAGGTCATTTGCACCGTCGCGATGAGAATGGCAATCGTATTCAACTACGCTTTGCGACCATGCTAGCTAAAAAAATCAAATAAACATGAATGAAGATTAGGAAATTTCCTGATCTTTTTTCTTTTTTACGAATAGATAAGATAGAAGCATTGACAAAAATACGCATTATAAGTATAATTTTAGCTAGAAAGGTGACCATACATGCCAATCACAGGTAAGGAAATGGTAAAATTAGCTCTTGCAAATGGATGGATTGAAGTTCGTAAGAGAGGAAGTCATCATCATTTTAAGAAAGAAGGGGTCTCCTATCTTGTCACTATTCCAGTTCACGGTAATGATGATCTAGGAAAAGGTTTAGAGAGAAAAATATTAAAAGATTTAGGATTGTAGTTGATTTGGAAATTGTGGAGGTGTATTATGCTAAAATCTTATCCTGCTATTTTTCATAAAGAAGGTACTGGATACTGGATTGAATTTCCGGAGTTTGGAGGCGGGACTGAAGGAGCAACGATTGAACTTGCAATGAAAAATGCTCGGGAAATGCTTGAGAGTGTTTTAGCTTCTTATATTGATGAAGGACTGGCTCTGCCTACTCCTAGTGACATTGCTGAGTTGAAAGCACCCGATGGATTTGTGACTTTGATTCAAGTCAATCCCTTGCCTTTCGTAAAGAATAATAAGGCGATTCGAAAAAATGTTACAGTTCCAGAGTGGCTAGTCAGACTTGCAGATCGTGAGAAAGTGAACTATTCTGAAGTGTTGACACAAGCTCTTGAAAGTCGCTTGCAACTCTAAAATTATAGAGTGATGAAGATTAGGAAATTTCCTGATCTTTTTTCTTTTTTTCGAATAATATAGAAAAGGAGGGAAATTATGTTTGTTGCGAGAGATGCTAGAGGAGAATTGGTAAATGTGTTAGAGGATAAGCTTGAGAAGCAAGCATACACCTGCCCAGCTTGTGGAGGTCAGCTCCGTTTGCGGCAAGGACCAAGTGTCCGGACCCATTTTGCCCACAAAACCTTAAAAGACTGTGATTTTTCCTCTGAAAATGAAAGTCTAGAACACTTGGCAAATAAGAAAATCCTTTATCACTGGTTGAAAAAAGAGGCAGAGGTGCAATTAGAATACCCGCTTCCAGAGCTTAAACAGATTGCGGATGTATTTGTAAATGGCAATCTAGCCCTAGAAGTTCAGTGTAGTCCCTTACCACAAAAACTTCTTAAAGAGCGTAGCGAGGGCTATCGTAGTCAGGGTTATCAAGTACTGTGGTTGCTGGGGGAAAAACTTTGGCTCAAGGAGCGTTTGACTCGTCTGCAAGAAGGTTTTCTCTATTTCAGTCAAAACATGGGATTTTATGTTTGGGAATTGGACAAGGAAAAACAGCTTTTAAGGATCAAATACCTGATTTATCAGGATCTACGCGGTAAACTCCATTATCAAATCAAGGAATTTTCCTATGGTCAAGGTAGTTTATTGGAAATATTGCGTCTTCCCTATAAGAAACAAAAAATATCTCATTTTACAGTTTCTCAAGATAAGGACATCTGTCGCTATATCCGGCAACAACTCTATTATCAAAATCCTTTTTGGATGAAAGAACAAGCGGAAGCCTATACAAAGGGAGAAAATCTCCTAACTTATGGGCTAAAAGAATGGTATCCACAAATTCGACCACTAGTAGGTAATTTTTGCCAAATTGAGCAAGATTTGACTAGCTATTATCAGTATTTTCAAATCTATTACCAAGAAAATCCTCAAAATGATTGGCAAAAGCTCTATCCACCAGCCTTTTATCAGCAATATTTCTTGAAAAATATGGTAGAATAGAAAGGATGGAGGAATCTAATGGTATTACAAAGACATGAAATAAATGAAAAAGATACATGGGATCTATCAACGATCTACCCAACTGACCAGGCTTGGGAAGAAGCCTTAAAAGATTTAACAGAACAATTGGAGACAGTAACCCAGTATGAAGGCCATCTCTTGAATAGTGCGGATAGCCTACTCGAAATTACTGAATTTTCTCTTGAAATGGAACGCCAAATGGAGAAGCTTTACGTTTATGCTCATATGAAAAATGACCAGGACACGCGTGAAGCCAAGTACCAAGAGTACTATGCCAAGGCCATGACACTCTACAGCCAGCTAGACCAAGCCTTTTCATTCTATGAGCCTGAATTTATGGAAATTAGTGAAAAGCAGTATGCTGACTTTTTAGAAGCTCAACCAAAATTGCAGGTTTATCAACACTATTTTGACAAGCTTTTGCAAGGCAAGGGTCACGTTCTTTCACAACGCGAGGAAGAATTATTGGCTGGCGCTGGAGAAATCTTTGGTTCGGCAAGTGAAACCTTCGCTATCTTGGACAATGCGGATATTGTGTTCCCTTATGTTCTTGACGATGATGGTAAGGAAGTGCAGCTCTCTCATGGGACTTACACACGTTTGATGGAGTCTAAAAACCGTGAGGTTCGTCGTGGTGCTTATCAAGCACTTTATGCGACTTATGAGCAATTCCAACACACCTATGCCAAAACCTTGCAAACCAATGTTAAGGTCCAAAACTATCGTGCCAAAGTTCGCAACTACAAGAGTGCTCGTCATGCAGCCCTAGCAGCCAATTTTGTTCCAGAGAGTGTTTATGACAATTTGGTAGCAGCAGTTCGCAAGCATTTACCACTCTTGCATCGATACCTTGAGCTTCGTTCAAAGATTTTGGGGATTTCAGACCTCAAGATGTACGATGTCTACACACCACTTTCTTCTGTTGAATATAGTTTTACCTACCAAGAAGCCTTGAAAAAGGCAGAAGATGCTTTGTCAGTCTTGGGTGAGGATTACTTGAGCCGTGTTAAACGTGCTTTCAGTGAGCGTTGGATTGATGTTTATGAAAATCAAGGCAAGCGTTCAGGTGCCTATTCTGGTGGTTCTTACGATACCAATGCCTTTATGCTTCTCAACTGGCAGGACAATCTGGACAATCTCTTTACTCTTGTTCATGAAACAGGTCACAGTATGCATTCAAGCTATACTCGTGAAACGCAACCTTATGTTTACGGAGATTATTCGATCTTCTTGGCTGAGATTGCCTCAACGACCAATGAAAATATCTTGACGGAGAAATTATTGGAAGAAGTGGAAGACGACGCAACGCGCTTTGCGATTCTCAATAACTTCCTAGATGGTTTCCGTGGAACAGTTTTCCGCCAAACTCAATTTGCTGAGTTTGAACACGCGATTCACCAAGCGGATCAAAATGGTGAAGTCTTGACAAGCGATTTCTTAAATAAACTCTACGCTGACTTGAACCAAGAGTATTATGGTTTGAGTAAGGAAGACAATCCTGAAATCCAATACGAGTGGGCTCGCATTCCACACTTTTACTATAACTACTATGTATACCAATATTCGACAGGCTTTGCAGCAGCCTCAGCCCTGGCTGAAAAGATTGTCCATGGTAGTCAAGAAGACCGTGACCGCTATATTGATTACCTCAAGGCAGGTAAGTCTGACTATCCACTTAATGTCATGAGAAAAGCTGGTGTTGATATGGAGAAGGAAGACTATCTCAACGATGCCTTTGCAGTCTTTGAACGTCGTTTAAATGAGTTTGAAGCACTTGTTGAAAAATTGGGATTGGCATAAGATGGTTGAATCGTATAGTAAAAATGCCAACCATAACATGCGTCGCCCTGTTGTTAAGGAAGAAATTGTGGACTTGATGCGCCAGCGTCAAAAGCAAGTCACAGGTTCTTTGAAAGAATTAGAAGACTTTGCTCGCAAGGAAAATATTCCCATTATTCCCCATGAAACGGTTGCTTATTTCCGTTTTCTCATGGAAACCATGCAACCTAAAAACATTCTGGAAATTGGGACGGCCATCGGGTTTTCAGCCCTCTTGATGGCAGAACATGCGCCAAATGCCAAGATTACAACCATTGATCGCAATCCAGAAATGATTGGTTTTGCCAAGGAAAATTTTGCCCAGTTTGACAGTCGCAAGCAAATCACTCTCCTAGAGGGAGATGCGGTGGATGTCTTATCTACACTGACAGAGTCTTATGATTTCGTCTTTATGGATTCTGCCAAGTCTAAATACATCGTCTTTCTGCCAGAAATCCTCAAACATTTGGAAGTTGGAGGTGTGGTTGTCTTGGATGATATTTTCCAAGGCGGTGATGTTGCCAAGGACATTATGGAAGTCCGTCGAGGTCAGCGAACCATCTATCGAGGCCTTCAAAGACTATTTGATGCAACCTTAGACAATCCAGGACTCACCGCAACATTAGTACCTCTGGGGGACGGCATTCTCATGCTTCGTAAGAATGTAGCAGATGTTCAATTGCCTGACAGCGAATGATTTTCAGAAAAATTTAAGAAAATATAGTAAAATAGATAGAATAACACTTATCTCAAAGGAGTAGACATGAAGAAAAAACTATTGGCAGGTGCCATTACACTATTATCAGTAGCAACTTTAGCAGCTTGTTCGAAAGGTTCAGAAGGGGCAGACCTTATCAGCATGAAAGGGGATGTCATCACAGAACATCAATTTTATGAGCAAGTGAAAAGCAACCCTTCAGCCCAACAAGTCTTGTTAAATATGACCATCCAAAAAGTTTTTGAAAAACAATATGGCTCAGAGCTTGATGATAAAGAGGTTGATGATACTATTGCCGAAGAAGAAAAACAATATGGCGAAAACTACCAACGTGTCTTGTCACAAGCAGGTATGACGATTGAAACACGTAAAGCTCAAATTCGTACAAGTAAATTAGTTGAGTTGGCAGTTAAGAAGGCAGCAGAAGCTGAATTGACAGATGAGGCTTACAAGAAGGCCTTTGACGAATATACTCCAGATGTAACGGCTCAAATCATCCGTCTTGATAATGAAGATAAGGCCAAAGAAGTTCTCGAAAAAGCCAAGGCAGAAGGTGCTGACTTTGCCCAATTAGCCAAAGATAACTCAACTGATGAGAAAACTAAAGCAAATGGTGGAGAAATCACCTTTGATTCTGCTTCAACAGAAGTACCTGAGCAAGTCAAGAAAGCCGCTTTCGCTTTAGATGTAAATGGCATTTCTGATGTGATTACAGCAACTGGCACACAAGCCTACAGTAGCCAATATTACATTGTAAAACTCATTAAGAAAACAGAAAAATCATCTAACATCGATGACTACAAAGAAAAATTAAAAACTGTTATCTTGACTCAAAAACAAAATGATTCAACATTTGTTCAAAGCATTATCGGAAAAGAATTGCAAGCAGCCAATATCAAGGTTAAGGACCAAGCCTTCCAAAATATCTTTACCCAATATATCGGTGGTGGAGATTCAAGCTCAAGCAGTTCATCAAAAGAATAGTCCAAATCAATGAGTCAGGGAAAAAACTCTACTTCAGGAAAAAATGAAGTAAATCTTCCCACAATAAAACGCATAGTACAAGGTTTTCAATACCTGATATTATGCGTTTTTTGGTTTTAAAGACTTTTTGACTAGCCTCATTTTTTTAACTTAATACTCAGTGAAAAGCAAAGATTAAACTAGGAAGCTAGCTGTAGGCTTCTCATAGAACAGCTTTGAGGTTGCAGATAAGACTTATGAGGTCACCAACATATATAATGTGAAGCTGACGTGGTTTGAATAGATTTTAGAAGAGTATGAGTTGGAAGTTTTAATGGATAATGCAAGATTCCATAGAATGGGTAAGCTAGAGTTCTTATGTGAAGAGTTTGGGCATAAACTTTTACCTCTTCCTCCCTACTCATCTTATACTCAATGAAA
>NZ_VMMZ01000101.1:0-2443 GCF_013277475.1 Streptococcus sp. k-628 | reverse complement strand
CTAGCTTCCTAGTTTGCTCTTTAATTTTCATTGAGTATAAAATCCTAACAAACTCAATACTTTAGTAGTCTGATATGCCAATCTCATGAGGTCTTTTTATCATTTTCCATCACATCCTGACGCAAATATCTACTGCTATCTCTCATCAGCTTCATTTCTAGTAAATGAAAATCAAACTCGGAAGCTCACCGTAGCTTGCTCAAAACACAGCAAGGCAAAGCTGAGCTGATTTAAAAAGATTTTCTAAGAGTATCATCATAAATTTCAGACCATTTTTTATAATAACCATTTTATTTTTATCTGTCAAGGTCTTTGAATTCTTTCTTAAACAAGCCTTGTAATCTCTACTTTTGAAGAATTTATTTTTCCTTACTGGCAATACTTGAGACGATACTGCTCCCTGATAATAAGCTGACCAAGATTAGTCACAAGCAACTCTCCTTTCTCAATCACACTAAATTGCTTTCCTTCCTATGAGAAAAGTCCTCCACTCTACTGATTCACTTAGAAAAAACGCATAAGATCAAGTGATCAACACCTGATACTATGCGTTTTATTGTGGGGATATTTACTTCATTTTATCTTGAAATTGAGTTTTTCTCAAAATTCTAGCTTAGGTCATTTTTAAAATTCAAATTCCGCAAGAACATCCTGCCCACTGGTGACCAATTTTGCCCCTTCTTGAATCAAATGATTACAACCGTCTGATAGTCCATCTAAAATGCTACCAGGAATAGCAAAGACATCGCGCCCTTCTTCCATTGCTCGCTCACAGGTAATGAGACTACCTGAGCGCATCTTAGCCTCTGCTACAATCACACCTCGACAAAGTCCAGCAATGATGCGATTACGGGCAGGAAAATGAAATTTTAGAGGTTGTTCACCAGGTCCATATTCACTAAGAACCAGATGGTCATTGCCGATGTAGTCTTGCAAACGTTTATTGGCTTTAGGATAAAACACATCCAGTCCTGTTCCAATCACTGCAATGGTTTTTCCGCCATTCTGAAGAGCTGCCATATGAGCTGCTGTGTCAATGCCCTTGGCTAATCCACTGACGATAACCAGTTCATTTTCCAAGCCCTGAATGACTTTTTCAACTGACTTAGCTCCCTGTTTGCTACAAGCACGACTTCCTACGACTGCTACCTTCGGGAATTTCAAGAGGTCAAGATTTCCCTTGTAAAATAAAAGTACAGGCGCGTCGTATATTTCACTCAAATCCCAAGGATAACAGTCGTCTAAAATAGAGAAAGATGGAAATTTTTGAAATTCTTTCTCCAAATGCGAATCATCTATCTGAAAATAACGTTCCATAAAAACGGCTGGATTTCGGCAACCTGATATATCTGCAATATCACCTAACAACAGTTCTTGATCAACATTTTCACCGTATTCTAGGACATTCAAAATCTGTTGATTGCTCAAACCTGATTTTTTTAACTTATAGATTTCATAGTTTGTGATTTTCATAAATAACTCCATTTCTTTTTCTAGTCATCTATTTATTCGTAAAAAATCAAAAAAACATCCGACTATTTGTAATCCCCCAATAATGAAGTATATTGAAAAATCTCCAGACTAGAGAACTCATTGACGGTTCCTAATCTGGAGATTTTATTATTTCCTCATCATAACTACAAAGCTACTCACTCAGTTCCTGAAAGTAGTGTTTTCTTCAAAACTAGACTTCTTCTTTGAGTTGACTGAGAACAGTCGTGATTTCAGAAATTAGTTCTGATTCTTTTTGAGAATCTTTTTGATGGCTATCTACAAAGAGTCGTGCTTCATCAGCTAATTTCTTAGCCTTGTTTAGAACTTTTTTGTCCTTGTCGCTAGCCTCTAGCTCAACTACAAGCTGATTCAATTCTCTTGAAAGCTTATCTAGTTGAGAGGATTTTTTACGAGCTACTGCAAAGAGGAGAGCTCCTAGAAGAGAAAGAACTGCAGCTCCTAAGACACCATATAGAGGGACTTCTGTCGCATTTTTAGCTTCTTTGGTGCTTTCTGCTTCTTTATTAGAGTATGACGCAGACTGACTCTTATCAGCTGATGTGGCAACTTGTAGAGAATTGAGAGCCTGTCTAACTTTAGCAAGGAGGTCTGCCAATTCTTGTTCTGTTAAGTTTTCATTAGCAAGAGCTGCTTGCGCCTCTCCCAAGATACGCTGTGCTTCCTCAAGTGCTTCAGGAGATAGACCTGCTAACTCTTTCAAGCGGCGTTCCAGATCCTCTATCAGAGTACGAAGTTCTGACTTGTCTACAGCCGATGGAGTTGTACCTGTTTGGGAATTCCCTACAAATCCTACACTTCTACGAGTACGGCGCGGAGGAGTTCTTCGATTTCTTGTAGCAGATGGTGGAGTCACAGGGCTTGTCCCAGACTGAGCTGGATCCGAAGGAGAAGCTGGTGTTTGGCTATTGCTCTTATCAACATTTCTCAA
>NZ_VMMZ01000100.1:0-599 GCF_013277475.1 Streptococcus sp. k-628 | reverse complement strand
TCTCAGCCGCTTTGTCGATAGTCCCTTTAGAAGCATCTGTGACTTTGTATTTGGCTGGTACATTTTCCGTACTACCATCTTCATATGTCACTGTAAGTTCAATATCATGGAAACCATCTGTTGTAGGATAACTTGTTCCATCTTTCAGATTAACAGTCTGTTTGTGTTCAGCATTTACAGCGTCTAACAAATCATTATCTGTAACATTTTGTTTGTATGGTTTGACTAGTGTATTTGTAGTCACTGTATGCTCTGTCGGAGTGATACTTGCACTTGATGCCTGACTGGTTGTAGCGTCGCTTCCCTTGGTTGCGCTGACACTTACTGCTTGACCAGCTGTGTAGCTTGATGGTTTCAAGCGTAACGTACCGTTATCTAATAGACTCGCATCACCACTTGTTACCGTCCAGCCTGTCGCTCCTTTGCTGAGCTCAACAGTTTGACTGCTTCCTTGCTTATCTGTATAAGTCAAGCGTGCTTTATCCGCATTGTCTGGTAAGCCGATTTCAACATCACCATTTTGCCATTGTTTGGTTGTAGCTTCGCTTGGTGTTGCTTCTTTAGCTTGAACTGTGACGTTTACATCTTCTGTAGAGTCA
>NZ_VMMZ01000099.1:0-204 GCF_013277475.1 Streptococcus sp. k-628 | reverse complement strand
CTTGTTACCGTCCAGCCTGTCGCTCCTTTGCTGAGCTCAACAGTTTGACTGCTTCCTTGCTTATCTGTATAAGTCAAGCGTGCTTTATCCGCATTGTCTGGTAAGCCGATTTCAACATCACCATTTTGCCATTGTTTGGTTGTAGCTTCGCTTGGTGTTGCTTCTTTAGCTTGGACTGTAACTTCTACATCTTCTGTAGAGTCA
>NZ_VMMZ01000010.1:0-4471 GCF_013277475.1 Streptococcus sp. k-628 | reverse complement strand
CTGCAAATAGTACTGAGACTGTTCATACTGCAAATGGCGCTAAAGATAAGGTAGAATATATTAAACGCGATAATAACATCGTGAAACAAACGACTCATTACACTGTAAATTCTACTGACGGAACTGTTACAGAAAATCCTACCAAAGATGAAGAAGTTGTAAGCCCTGAAAGTTTAGGCAACCCAGGTATAACGAGTGTCGCAGATAAGACAGAATACTATAAACAAGGCGATGATGTCATGAAACGCGTGACTACCTATGACGTAAATCGTCAAACCGGAAAAGTTACTGCAAATAGTACTGAGACGAAATTCTCAGCCAAGAGTACGCTTCGAAGTTTAGTAGATGAGGCAACCAACACGGTTCTAAGTTACAAGTATCACAATGCTGACAAAGATAAGAAAGATGCTTTTGATAAAGCTATAGAACAAGCTAAGGCTGTTTTAGATGATGTATATGCTTCTCAAAAAGCAGTTGATGAAGCTAGGGATAATCTAAAACTAGCTAAAGAATCTTTGAATGGAATTTACATACCACCGTATACTCCACAAGCAGATCAACCTCAACCTTCTACTCCTACTCAGCCAGACCAAGGAGCTACTGAGACTCCAACAGCTCCATCTGAGCCAGCTCCACAACCGTCTCAACCAACTGCTCCGAGTCAACCTGCTAGTCCTGCCCCAGCTCCAAGTTCAGCTCCGACTCAAGCACCTAGAGTGGCAGCAAGCACTTCGGCTAGCTCAACGAGCACGCAAGCTCCAGCTCAAGAGCAAGTTGATAAGTCTGAACTTCGTGCCTTGACTCAAGAGTTAGACCAACGCTTGAAAGCTTTGGCAACAGTATCTGATCCGAAAATCGATGCAGCCAAGGCGGTTCTCCTAGATGCTCAAAAAGCTCTGGAAGATAGTGCCTTGACTGAGCAAGGTCTGCGTACTGCAGTAGAGTCTGTGAAGGCTGCCTTGGACTCTCTCAAAGATGTGAAAGCAAATGCTAGCGACAGCAAGCCTACACAGGACAAGAAAGATGCCAAACAAGGAACGGAAGATAGTAAGGATTCAGATAAGATGACTGAAACAAACTCAGTTCCAGCAGGAGTGATTGTAGTCGGTCTACTTGCCCTTCTAGGAGTGATTGCCTTCTGGTTGGTTCGCCGTAAGAAAGAGTCAGAAATCCAGCAATTAAGCACGGAATTGACCAAGGTTCTCGGACAGCTAGATGCAGAAAAAGCGGATAAAAAAGTCCTTGCCAAAGCCCAAAACATTCTCCAAGAAACCCTTGATTTCGTGAAAGAAGAAAATGGCTCAGCAGAGACAGAAGCTAAACTAGTAGAGGAGCTTAAAGCAATCCTTGCCAAACTCAAGTAAAACATGAGTTATGAAATGTCAAATCTAAAAGACGTTTCCGTTCACAAAAGCAGCGACGAGTAACCCTTGTCGTTGCTTTTTGGCTATTTTGGGGGATAAAATCCACCTTGACTAGCAAAAGAAAAGATTAGTCCAATAGTTCCCGATACGATTTTGCGTAGCAGAAAGCATACAAATTAAATTGAATATAGTAAAATAGGATTAGAAATCTTAAGAAAGTTGGTTCTTTATTGGAAACGATAGTATTTTCAATTTCCGTTTTTTTAGCAGGGGTCTTGTCCTTCTTTTCTCCCTGTATTTTTCCTCTTCTGCCAGTCTATGCTGGAATTTTATTGGATGATCAGGAAAGTGCAAAAAGCTTTTCTTTATTTGGGAGAAAGGTTCTCTGGTCAGGCTTGATTCGAACACTTTGCTTTATCGCAGGTATCTCTCTCATTTTCTTTATTCTAGGCTTTGGTGCTGGTTACTTTGGTCATATTCTCTATGCAAATTGGTTTCGATATGTCATGGGAGCTATTATTATCATTTTGGGTCTTCACCAGATGGAAATTTTTCATTTTAAGAAATTAGAGGTTCAAAAAAGCTTTACTTTTAAGAAATCAGAAGCCAATCGTTATTGGTCAGCATTTTTACTCGGTATTACCTTTAGCTTCGGTTGGACGCCTTGTATCGGTCCAGTTTTGAGTTCTGTTTTAGCACTTGCGGCTTCTGGAGGCAATGGCGCTTGGCAAGGAGCAATCTATACTCTCATTTACACTCTGGGCATGGCCCTTCCTTTCTTGGTTTTGGCCCTAGCTTCAGGTGTAGTCATGCCTTATTTTAGTAAAATTAAACGTCATATGATGCTACTGAAGAAAATTGGTGGTTTGCTCATTATTTTAATGGGAATTTTGTTAATACTAGGACAAGTAAATGTTCTAGCTGGAATTTTTGAATAAAGGAGAACAAATGAAAAAAGTAATGTTTGCTGGCTTAAGTCTCTTGTCATTAGTTGTATTGATGGCCTGTGGTGAGGAAGATACTAAAAAAACTCAAGCTCCACAACAGCCAAAACAAGAAACGACTGTACAACAAATAGCAGTTGGAAAAGAGGCTCCAGACTTTACCTTACAATCCATGGATGGCAAAGAAGTCAAGTTATCTGATTATAAGGGTAAAAAGGTTTACTTGAAGTTTTGGGCTTCATGGTGTGGTCCATGTAAGAAAAGCATGCCTGAGTTGATGGAACTAGCGGCGAAACCAGATCGTGATTTCGAAATTCTTAGTGTCATTGCACCAGGAATTCAAGGTGAAAAAACTGTTGAGCAATTCCCCCAATGGTTCCAAGATCAAGGCTATAAGGATATCCCAGTTCTTTATGATACCAAGGCCACAACCTTCCAAGCTTATCAAATTCGAAGCATTCCTACAGAATACCTGATTGACAGTCAAGGGAAGATTGGAAAGATTCAATTTGGTGCTATCAGCAACGCGGATGCAGAAGCAGCCTTTAAAGAAATGAACTAGAAACGATAAAATCTGATTACAAGATGTAGTCAGATTTTTTTAGAAAATCATTTTATAAATATTCACAAATCTCCTATATTTATGGTAAAATAGAATCATCAGTTTATTTTGGAGAAAAAGATGAATATATTTAGAACAAAGAATGTTAGTTTAGATAAAACGGAGATGCACAGGCATTTGAAGTTATGGGATTTGATTTTGCTGGGTATTGGAGCCATGGTAGGGACAGGTGTCTTTACAATTACAGGTACTGCAGCTGCAACGCTTGCTGGTCCAGCCCTAGTGATTTCAATCGTCATTTCTGCCTTGTGTGTGGGATTATCAGCCCTCTTTTTTGCAGAATTTGCTTCACGAGTACCTGCTACAGGTGGTGCCTACAGTTATCTCTATGCTATTTTAGGAGAATTTCCAGCTTGGTTGGCTGGCTGGTTAACCATGATGGAATTCATGACAGCTATATCTGGTGTGGCTTCGGGTTGGGCAGCTTATTTTAAAGGCTTGCTTTCTCAATACGGGATAGCCCTTCCTCAGGCATTAAATGGTACCTTTAATCCTCAAGCAGGGACATTTGTTGATTTATTGCCTATTCTTGTCTTGGTCTTGGTGACTTCGCTTGTTTTACTAAATGCTAAGGCAGCCTTACGCTTTAATTCGATTCTAGTCATTTTGAAATTTTCCGCTTTAGCTCTCTTTGTTTTAGTAGGGATTTGGAATATTAAGCTTGATAATTGGAGCAATTTTGCTCCTTATGGTTTTGGACAAATCTATGGTGCTAGTACTGGTATTATGGCTGGTGCGTCCTTGATGTTCTTCGGTTTTTTGGGATTTGAATCCATCTCTATGGCTGTAGATGAGGTCAAGACTCCTCAAAAAAATATTCCTAGAGGGATTGTCTTATCGCTTTCTATCGTAACTATTCTCTATGCCTTGGTGACGCTTGTCTTGACTGGTGTGGTTCACTATAGTCATTTAAATGTCGATGACGCCGTTGCCTTTGCACTTCGTAGCATTGGGATTAGTTGGGCAGCCAACTATGTGTCATTAGTGGCTATCTTGACCTTGATTACAGTTTGTATTTCGATGACCTATGCCCTATCGCGTATGATTTACAGTTTAGCGCGTGACGGCTTAATGCCTGCTGCCTTTAAAGAACTGACCAAAACAAGCAAGGTACCCAAAAATGCGACTATCTTGACAGGTCTAGCTTCAGCAGTAGCAGCAGGAATGTTCCCACTAGCTAGTATTGCAGCCTTCTTAAACATTTGTACCTTGGCCTACTTAATCATGCTGGCTTACGGCCTGATTCGCTTACGGAAAGAAAAAGGGATGCCAAAAGCTGGGGAATTTAAAACACCCTTGGTACCCCTGTTACCGATTTTATCAATCATCATTTGTTTATCCTTTATGTTACAGTATAATATGGAAACTTGGATTGCTTTCCTAGTTGCATTGTTAGTAGGAAGTTTTATTTACTTTACTTATGGTTATAAGCATTCTACCATAGAAGAATAATACTCTTCGAAAATCTCTTCAAACCACGTCAGCTTCGCCTTGCCGTATGTATGGTTACTGACTTCGTCAGTTTCATCTACAACCTCAAA
>NZ_VMMZ01000001.1:0-22748 GCF_013277475.1 Streptococcus sp. k-628 | reverse complement strand
GATTTTCATTGAGTATAACTTTGTTTCTATCTTAATCAAACTGGATAGTGAATAATCATATTCTCACGATAGAAGAAGAGGCTGAGATTGGTGACTCTCGGCCTCTTAGGTCTCTTAAAATGTTCCGATACGGGTGATTGGCCAGAAGCGGAATTTAGCTTCCCCTGTAATATCTTTTGCTTTAAAGGTACCTACATGGCGGCTGTCGCTCGAAACCAAGCGGTCATCTCCGAGGAGAAGGTATTCTCCTTCTGGAACAGTAAAGCTAAAATTGGTATTGTAGTTGACATCAACTGTGAAGGCTTGAGCTTTTTGAGCGATACTTCTAAAGAAAGTTCCTTTATTTCCTTCAAATCCCTTGCCTGAGTAAGTGCTTTGGAGTTTATCATCCTTGAAACGTTTGATGTAGTCAGCTAGGTAAGGCTCATCCGTCTCTTTATCATTGATGTAAAGTTTATCGTTCTCGTAACGGATGGTGTCACCAGGCATTCCGATGACACGCTTGACGATGTCCTTATTTCCATCTTCTTCATGGGCCACCACGATATCAAAACGGTCAATAGGGAGGTGTTTGACAACAAAGAGAATTTCGCCATCCGCTAGGGTAGGATCCATAGAATGCCCTTCTACGCGGACATTACTCCAAAAAAAGATACGACTTAAAGCTAGTAATGACAGAATCAGGAGGAACAATCCCCACTCTTTTAGGAAACTTTTAAATGAATTCATAACTTACCTTTCTAAGCGTTTTTTCGCTTTTTCAGTATTTTTAAAGTGCAGTTTGGCGCAGAAGTTGAGTCCCTGCATACCATAGGCTTGTAAAATCTGGCTAGCTACCTTATCAGAAGCCGTTCCAGCCCCACTTGGGAGTTGATAACCCAGTTCTCGTCCCAGATTTTCAAGATTTTCCAGAAAGAGATCACGCGCAATGATAGAAGAAACTGCGACAGCCAAGTATTTGCCCTCAGCCTTTTCTTCTAAGTTGATAGGATTGCTGAAACGATTGGCCTCTTGTGCCAAGTACTTGTCATAATTTTTAGCACTGGTAAAGGCATCAATCACAATTTTCTCAGGCTGAACACCTTTTTGAAGGAGGAGATAGATGGCCTGATTATGGAGGGCCACCTTAACCGAAACAGCGTTGTAGCGGTCTCCGATGACCTCGTTGTACTTGCTGGGTGAGAGAAGGAGTGCCTGGTGCTGGATTTTTTCCTTGAGAATAGGAGCAATCTGACGAATCTTTTGGTCGGTCAGAGTTTTAGAATCTCCCACACCGAGATTTCGCAAGAAGTCATGCTGGTCAGGTGTGACAAAGGAAGCCACAACTGCAAGCCCACCAAAGTAGGAACCATTTCCCACCTCATCTGTCCCAATTAAAGGAAGATTTTGTCCGCTGGTTTCCTCTACCATTTGATAGCCAAAGAAACTAGCGTATTTCTCAGCTCCTTCACCCTGAAGCAAGACCTTTCCAGAAGTATAGATAGAAGCCGTTGCTTGAGGCAGTCTCAAAAAGTAGCGGATATAGGGATTCTTACTGGGAGCCAGACTGGTTTGATAGTGTTCAAGAAAAGCCTGAATCTCCTTTTCACTTGGTGTGAGTGTTATACTTGCCATAGTTTCTATTGTACCACAAAAGCAGGCAAATTTGTAAAAACTGACAAAATTAGCGAATTTTGGTATAATATCGTGAGGTGAATTTTATGGCAAATCTAAATCGATTCAAATTTACATTCGGGAAAAAATCATTAACCTTGACAAGCGAACATGACAATCTCTTTATGGAGGAAATCGCCAAGGTTGCGACAGAAAAATACCAAGCAATTAAAGAACAAATGCCTAGTGCAGACGATGAAACAATCGCTCTTTTGTTGGCAGTCAACTGTTTATCAACTCAGCTCAGCCGTGAGATTGAATTTGATGATAAGGAGCAAGAATTAGAAGAACTCCGTCACAAGCTTGTGACTTGCAAGCAAGAACAGAGCAAGATTGAGGATTCCCTATGATTTCACTCTTTCTTCTACTGGTCTTGGCTTGGGGATTTTATATCGGCTATCGGAGAGGACTGCTCTTACAGGTTTATTACCTGATTTCAGCACTGGCATCGGCTTTTGTGGCTGGCCAGTTTTACAAGGGGCTTGGAGAGCAATTCCATTTATTGCTCCCTTATGCAAATCCACAGGAAGGTCAGGGGACTTTCTTTTTCCCATCGGATCAACTCTTTCAGTTAGATAAGGTCTTTTATGCAGGTATCGGCTACTTGCTTGTATTTGGGATTGTCTATAGCATCGGTCGTTTACTTGGTCTCTTGTTACACTTGATTCCTAGTAAAAAACTGGGTGGCAAGTTGTTCCAAGTTTCAGCAGGTATCTTGTCCATGTTGGTGACCTTATTTGTCTTGCAAATGGCCTTGACAATCTTGGCGACTATCCCCATGTCAGTTATACAAAATCCTCTTGAAAAGAGTATTGTCGCAAAACACATCATCCAGAGCATACCAGTAACAACCAGTTGGCTCAAACAAATCTGGGTGACAAATTTAATCGGATAAAAAGGGCAGGAATTTTCCTAGCCCTTTGTTTACAGATTTGACTCGAATCTATCAGAATGTAAAAAGCTACCACACCTAAACATTCAAAGACAAGGAAATAAAGATGAACAAGAAAATATTAGAGACATTAGAGTTCAATAAGGTTAAGGCCTTGTTTGAAGCCCATTTGTTGACCGAGCAGGGCTTGGAGCAATTGAGACAGCTAGCTCCGACTGCCAAAGCGGATAAAATCAAACAGGCTTTTGCTGAGATGAAGGAAATGCAGGCTCTTTTCGTTGAGCAACCGCATTTTACCATTCTCGCAACTAAGGAAATTGCAGGAGTCTGCAAGCGGTTGGAGATGGGAGCAGACCTCAATATTGAGGAGTTCCTACTCTTGAAGCGCGTGCTTCTGTCTAGCCGAGAGCTGCAAAGTTTTTATGCCAATCTGGAAAATGTCAGCTTGGAAGAATTAGCCCTTTGGTTTGAGAAATTACATGATTTTCCGCAATTACAAGGAAATCTCCAAGCCTTTAATGATGCAGGTTTCATTGAAAATTTTGCCAGTGAAGAATTGGCGCGAATCCGTCGAAAAATCCATGATAGCGAGAGTCGGGTACGCGATGTCTTGCAAGACTTGCTCAAGCAAAAAGCACAGATGTTGACAGAAGGGATTGTTGCCAGTAGAAATGGCCGTCAGGTTTTACCAGTCAAAAACACCTACCGCAATAAGATTGCAGGTGTTGTTCATGATATTTCTGCTAGTGGAAACACCGTCTATATCGAACCTCGTGAGGTGGTCAAACTGAGCGAAGAAATTGCCAGTTTGCGAGCAGATGAGCGCTATGAAATGCTTCGAATTCTCCAAGAAATTTCTGAGCGTGTCCGCCCTCATGCGGCTGAGATTGCCAATGATGCTTGGATTATCGGCCATCTGGACTTGATTCGTGCCAAGGTCCGATTTATCCAAGAAAGGCAAGCAGTCGTTCCTCAGCTATCAGAAAATCAAGAGATTCAACTGCTCCATGTCTGCCATCCTCTGGTCAAAAATGCCGTCGCAAATGATGTCCATTTTGGTCAAGATTTAACAGCGATTGTCATTACAGGTCCCAATACAGGTGGGAAGACCATCATGCTTAAAACTCTGGGATTGACGCAGGTTATGGCTCAGTCTTGTTTGCCGATTTTAGCAGATAAGGGAAGTCGTGTTGGTATTTTTGAAGAAATTTTTGCTGATATTGGGGATGAGCAATCTATTGAACAGAGCTTGTCTACCTTCTCTAGCCACATGACCAATATTGTGGATATTCTGGGCAAGGTTAACCAACATTCACTCTTACTCTTGGATGAGTTGGGGGCTGGTACAGACCCTCAAGAAGGAGCCGCCCTTGCCATGGCTATTCTGGAGGACCTTCGCCTGCGTCAGGTCAAGACCATGGCGACCACCCACTATCCGGAACTCAAGGCCTACGGTATTGAGACAGCCTTTGTGCAAAATGCCAGCATGGAGTTTGATACTGCAACTCTACGTCCGACCTATCGCTTTATGCAGGGTGTGCCTGGCCGAAGCAATGCCTTTGAGATTGCCAAACGTCTAGGCCTATCTGAAGTTATCGTAGGGGATGCCAGTCAGCAGGTCAATCAGGACAATGATGTCAATCGGATTATTGAGCAACTGGAAGAGCAGACGCTAGAGAGTCGCAAACGTTTGGACAATATCCGTGAGGTGGAGCAAGAAAATCTCAAGATGAATCGTGCTCTCAAAAAACTCTACAACGAGCTCAATCGTGAAAAGGAAACCGAGCTTAATAAGGCGCGTGAACAGGCTGCTGAGATTGTGGACATGGCCCTCAGTGAAAGTGACCAGATTCTCAAAAATCTCCATAGTAAATCTCAACTCAAACCACATGAAATCATTGAAGCCAAGGCCAGGTTGAAAAAATTGGCTCCTGAAAAAGTAGATTTATCTAAAAACAAGGTCCTTCAAAAGGCCAAGAAAAAACGAGCTCCACAGGTGGGAGATGATATCGTGGTTCTCAGTTACGGTCAGCGTGGTACCTTGACTAGTCAACTCAAGGACGGCCGCTGGGAAGCCCAAGTTGGCTTGATCAAGATGACCTTGGAAGAGAAAGAGTTTGACCTTGTTCAAGCTCAGCAAGAAAAACCAGTCAAGAAGAAACAGGTCAATGTTGTGAAACGAACTTCTGGGCGAGGACCTCAAGCTAGACTGGACCTTCGAGGCAAGCGCTATGAAGAAGCCATGAATGAGCTAGATGCCTTTATAGACCAAGCCTTGCTTAATAATATGGCTCAAGTAGATATCATCCATGGTATCGGAACAGGTGTTATCCGTGAAGGTGTCACCAAATATCTACAAAGAAACAAACATGTCAAGAGTTTCGGCTATGCCCCACAAAATGCTGGAGGCAGTGGCGCGACTATTGTGACTTTTAAAGGATAGCAGTATTCTGGACTTTATAAAGTAAAAACTGTTGAACTAATTTTTACTAATAAACACATTGACAAAAGCCAACATTTTTTGTAAAATAAGAATCAATTAAATACCAACACCGAATGAAGTTTAATAGAAGTGGGGGATCGTTTGATTTTCCATGACTGTAAATGGACGGAACTCTGGAGAGACCGTAAAGGCACCGAAGGGGCAAGGCAGGCAACTGCTCAAACTCTCAGGTAAAAGGACAGAGCTAGGATAGACCGCTTTTTAGCATTTATCTAAGCATTCCAGAGTACATGTATCTTGCATGTGCTCTTTCTTTTGGGGTTGAAACGATAGGAGAAGGAAATGTTAGAATTGCTTAAATCAATCGATGCTTTTGCTTGGGGACCGCCCCTCTTGATTTTGTTGGTCGGAACAGGGATTTACCTAACTATTCGGCTAGGACTCTTGCAGGTTTTGCGTCTGCCCAAGGCCTTTCAGCTTATTTTTATCCAGGATAAGGGACATGGTGATGTATCTAGTTTTGCAGCTCTGTGTACAGCCTTGGCATCAACCGTTGGAACAGGGAATATCATAGGGGTTGCGACGGCTATCAAAGTGGGGGGACCAGGAGCCCTCTTTTGGATGTGGATGGCGGCTTTCTTTGGAATGGCTACCAAGTATGCGGAAGGACTCTTGGCCATCAAATACCGCACCAAGGACGACCATGGTGCAGTAGCGGGAGGTCCTATGCATTATATCCTTCTAGGAATGGGAGAAAAGTGGCGATCACTTGCTGTTTTGTTTGCAGTAGCAGGAGTACTGGTTGCTCTCTTGGGAATCGGAACCTTCACCCAAGTCAACTCGATTACAGAATCTATCCAAAATACAACGACGATTTCACCAGCCATCACAGCTCTCGTCTTATCTGTTTTTGTAGCGATTGCAGTCTTTGGCGGACTCAAGTCCATTTCTAAGGTTTCAACAACCGTTGTTCCTTTTATGGCCATCATCTATATTTTGGGAACTCTTACAGTGATTTTCTTTAATATCGGAAAAATCCCTGCCACAATCGCTTTAGTCTTTACCTCAGCTTTTAGTCCTGTTGCTGCGGTAGGTGGATTTGCCGGTGCTAGCGTTCGGATGGCTATTCAAAATGGTGTGGCGCGTGGTGTCTTCTCAAACGAATCTGGTCTGGGTTCTGCTCCCATTGCAGCGGCTGCGGCTAAGACAAACGAACCAGTAGAGCAAGGTTTGATTTCCATGACAGGGACTTTTATTGACACCCTCATTATCTGTACTCTGACTGGTTTAACCATCTTGGTAACTGGTGTTTGGAGTGGTGACTTGAATGGAGTGGCTTTGACTCAGTCAGCCTTCTCAACAGTCTTTTCACACTTTGGACCTGCCCTCTTGACCATCTTCCTTGTACTCTTTGCCTTTACAACGATTTTAGGTTGGAACTACTATGGAGAACGCTGTTTTGAGTTTCTCTTTGGGGTTCGCTTTATCTGGCTCTACCGTGTGGTTTTTGTACTCATGGTCTTGCTGGGAGGATTTATCGAGTTGGATATGGTCTGGATTATCGCAGATATCGTTAACGCCTTGATGGCTCTGCCAAACTTGATTGCCCTCTTAGTCTTGTCACCAGTCGTTATTGCTGAGACTAAAAAGTATTTTAATAAATAATGGAATCACACATGGCGTGTGATTTTTTTGCCTATAAATGATTTTTATCAAGCTGATATATAATATATATTATGCAAGTGATTGAAAGTGTGATAAACTAATACTCAATGAAAATCTTATGAGAAAATAAACCTTTGTCTTAGATAAACTTAGGAATCAGGATTTTATAAGATTTTCCAATAATATTAGTGCCAATAACAAGAAAAGAGGTATCTTATGACAACATTTACAATCCATACAGTAGAATCAGCACCAGCAGAAGTGAAAGAAATTCTTGAAACAGTAGAAAAAGACAACAATGGCTATATCCCCAACCTAATCGGTCTCTTGGCTAATGCCCCGACTGCTTTAGAAGCCTACCGAACCGTCGGAGCCATCAACCGTCGCAACAGCCTGACACCCGTTGAGCGTGAAGTGGTGCAAATCACGGCAGCCGTGACAAATGGTTGTGCCTTCTGCGTCGCAGGTCATACAGCCTTTTCCATCAAACAAATTCAGATGAATGATGACTTGATTCAAGCTCTTCGCAATCGTACTCCAATTGAAACAGATCCTAAATTGGACACTCTGGCTAAGTTTACCTTAGCAGTTATCAATACCAAGGGTCGTGTAGGAGATGAAGCCTTGGCTGAGTTTTTAGAAGCTGGCTACACTCAACAAAATGCCTTGGATGTGGTTCTTGGTGTCAGCCTAGCAAGCCTCTGTAACTATGCCAACAATCTAGCTAATACACCAATTAATCCAGAATTGCAACCTTATGCTTAATTCATATTTGAGTAAAATGAAGTCTGAAATAATCGGACTTCGTTTTTTAGAATCTCATTCCAGTCTTTTTATGCTATACTAAAGATAATATCATTATTGGAGGTTAGGATGAAAAAACTCCCCTTAGTATTTTCAGGTTGTTTGCTAGGTTTAGCAGGAGCTGGAAATCTTATTTTAGATACGTTACCGGTTCTGTCCCATCTGTTGAGTCTGACAGGTTTGATTTTGTGGATTTACTTTCTGCTTCTGCATCTTTTTAGTTGGAAAGAAACCAAGCAAGAATTGACCAAGTCCCCTCTTTTGTCAGGAATGGCGACCTTTCCCATGGCTGGGATGATTTTATCTACCTATGTTTTTCGCGTCTTCCCTCATCTTCCTTTGGTAGCGCAAGGGCTCTGGTGGTTTTCATTTCTCTTAGATTTGGCCTTGATTGCTGGTTTCACCATCAAGTTTGCCTGTCCAGGTCGGAGGGTTCATGCGACTCCAAGCTGGACGGTTCTCTATGTGGGGATAGCAGTGGCTGCCTTGACCTATCCTCTGGTAGGTATCATCGAAATCGCCTATGCAACCTTGAGTTTTGGTTTTCTCTTAACCTTCTATCTCTACCCACTTATTTATAGTGATTTAAAGAAACATCCACTCCCACTAGCCTTGCTTGGGCAAGAAGGAATCTATTGTGCTCCTTTCTCTCTACTCTTGGCTTCTCTGGTTCGAGTTGGAGGAGCCAGCCTACCGACTTGGCTCTTAATCGTCATGATTTTGGCTTCCCAATCCTTCTTTTTCTTTGTTTTGACTCGCCTGCCCAATATTTTAAAACAAGGTTTTCAACCAGCCTTCTCAGCCCTCACCTTCCCGACTATTATCACAGCTACTTCGCTCAAGATGGCTCAGGGACTCATGAAACTTCCATTTCTGGATTATTTGGTACTGGCTGAAACCGCTATTTGCTTAATTATTTTAGTCTTTGTATTAGGCGCTTATCTGATTTGGTTACGAAAAAAGGTCTAGCTAGAAATAGCTAAACCTTATTTTTTATGGTTTGATAACTTCAGCTCCACCCATGTATGGACGAAGTGCTTCTGGGATGGTCACAGAACCATCTGCATTTTGGTAGTTTTCAAGAATAGCAGCCACCGTACGTCCAACTGCAAGTCCAGAACCGTTCAAGGTATGAAGGAGTTTCACCTTGCCATCAGCTTCATCACGGTAACGGATTTGGGCGCGACGGGCTTGGAAATCTTCTGTGTTTGAACAGCTTGAGATTTCACGGTAAGTATTTTGGGCTGGAATCCACACTTCCAAGTCGTAAGTCTTGGCAGCTGAGAAGCCCATATCTCCAGTAGAGAGCGCAACGACACGGTATGGAAGGTTGAGTTTTTGAAGAATGTTTTCAGCGTTGGCTGTCATTTTTTCCAATTCTTCGTAAGATTCTTCTGGCTTGGCAAATTTGACCATTTCAACCTTGTGGAATTGGTGCAAACGAATCAAGCCACGAGTATCACGACCGGCAGAACCAGCCTCAGAACGGAATGATGGACTCATAGCAGTGAAGTAGATTGGAAGATCTTTACCGTCAAGGATTTCATCACGGTAGTAGTTTGTCAGAGGAACTTCAGCTGTAGGAATAAGGACGTAATTGCTGTTGCTCAATTCAAAAGTATCTTCCTTGAATTTTGGATATTGACCAGTCCCAAACATAGAGTCGTGGTTAACCATGTATGGTGTGATGACTTCCGTATAGCCTTCCTTGCCATGCTCATCCAACATAAAGTTGTAGATAGCACGTTCCAAACGAGCACCGAGGCCTTTATAGAAGAGGAAGCGAGCACCTGTTACCTTACCACCGCGTTCCCAGTCAAGAATACCAAGGTCTTCACCAAGATCCCAGTGAGCTTTAGGTTCGAAGTCAAACTCGCGTGGAGTACCCCAACGGCGAACTTCCACATTGTCGTCTTCGTCAGCCCCAACAGGAACGCTGTCAGCAGGGATGTTTGGAAGAGTCGTTGTAAATTCTGTCAATTTAGCATCGATTTCTGCCAATTCAGCATCCAAGGCTTTAACCTCAGCAGATAGAGTTTGCATGGCAGCAATCTTGTCATCTGCATTTTCCTTGTTGCGTTTGGCTTGGGCAATTTCAGCAGAAACTGTGTTTCGTTCTGCTTTGAGAGTTTCAACCTTGACCAAGATGTCACGACGTTTAGCATCGATTTCTTTCATCTCATTCAAGACAGCAGCATCTACACCACGTGTAGCCAATTTTTCTGCGACAGCATCAAAGTCTGTACGAATACGTTTGATATCTAACATAAGAACTCCTTTGTGAAAAAAGCACACCTGATAAAGCGTTGGAGTGGCAGGGCCACGGTTCCATCCAACTTCACAGGTGTGCACTTGATTGTGTATGTAATTGTTACTAACGGTAGAATTTCACCTATCCCTCCTATCTGCTCGCAGCACCCGCAGACTTTCTGAAAGAAGAAGATAACCTACTTATCCGTTGCTATGATTATACTAAAGTTTCTACTTTTTTGCAAATAGATTTTTAAATTTTTGGCTAATTGTCTGAATCAAGGTAGGAAGTTTGACGACCTTGTCATTGCCCAGTTTTTCACGAGCAATTTTGAGGATGGCACCTGAGTCTTTTGAAGCAAAGAGGAATTTTCCTCGATCTGTGAAGACTTCGAAGTGGCGACTAATTCTGCGACCAGTGACATTGGCTCCAATTTGGTTGATATGGCTCCAAGGAATCTGGATAAATTGTTCGACATTGACATCTGGGTAAAATTCCAGAGCCTGATCTCCGACCAGGAATTTCCCAACTTTCCCAGCTATAGAGAGATAGGAAGTTCCTGTCGTATTGAGAAGCACTGTTTTGTTAAGAGATTGGGCCATGATTAATCTTCCTTGTTTTCACCGAAAAAGGCATTGTAGAGGGCTTTAATAGCTGCTTTCTCTTGGTTTTTATTGACAACAAACATGATAGAAACTTCACTAGAACCTTGAGACATCATCTGGATGTTGATCTTGTTTTCAGATAGAGCGCGTGTTGCAGTAGCAGTTACTCCAATATGACTCTTCATCTTTTCACCAACAATCATAATGATAGAAAGGTCGTGTTCGATTTCTGCATGATCTACTTCAGCCTTTTGAACCAACTGACGAAGGATTTCTTCTTCCTTGATAGGAGTTAGTTCGCGAGAACGGAGAATGATAGAAAGATCGTCGATACCTGTTGGCATATGTTCCCAACCGATGTTAAGATCTTCAAGGATTTGTAGAACCTTGCGTCCAAATCCAACTTCACGGTTCATGAGGTATTTCGACATATTAATGCTGACAAAGCCGGAGTCACCAGCAATTCCTACTACTGGGAATTCATCACTACTGTGTTTTAGAACGATACGAGTACCTGGGTGGTCAGGGTTGTTGGTATTCTTGATAACGAGAGGGATTTTTCCACGGTAGGCAGGAAGAAGAGCTTCGTCGTGAAGGACTGAGAATCCTGCATAGGCCAATTCACGCATTTCACGGTAGGTTAACTCAGGAATCGAGTGTGGTTGGTGGATAATACCAGGGTGGGCTGCAAAGATACCATCAACGTCCGTAAAGTTTTCATAGAGGTCAGCCTTAACACCGGCGGCAATGATAGAACCTGTAATATCAGAACCTCCACGTGAGAAGGTACAGATTTGATTTTCCTTGGTAACCCCAAAGAAACCAGGAATGACAAGAACTTCATTTGTATTTGTCAATTCTTCAATCTTGTCATAACTTGATGGAATAATGCGAGCGTGACCAGGCTCACTTGTGACCACAATACCAGCTTCTCTAGGGTGCACATAGCGTGCATCAATACCATTTTGGTTAAAGTAGGCAGCGATCAATTTAGCATTGTTGTTTTCACCCGCTGCTAGGAAGGTATCATAGAGAAATTCATTTTCTTCAATAGGAAGAGTAGCCAAGGCACGAATGCTTTTAGAAATTTTTTCTAGCACAGCTGGTTTAAGACCTAGTTCACTAACCATAGCAGCATAGCGGTCGATAATCCAGTTTTGACTCTTGCTAATATCGTTACCAGCAACATAGTCGCGATAGTATTTAATCAAGGCATCCGTAACCTTAGTATCTTCAGCATTGCGTTTCCCAGGTGCAGAAACGACTACAAAACGGCGCTCTGAATCGCTTTTAACGATGTTTAAAACTTTTTCTAATTGACCAGCAGAGGCAAGAGAACTACCTCCAAATTTAACAACTTTCATAAGAACTCCTAAAGTAAGTATTTTATACGATTATAGCAGAAAGAAAGGCTTTTTTCAATGAAGAAAATAAGATGCTTTCTAGCCTAAAGCGATCCTTTCCAATCGGCTGAGACACTTTCAGTCGATTTTTTCTTGCTTTCGAGTTTTAAAAAAGATATACTTTGATAATAAAATGATTTAAACTGCTTATAAAATAAAAAGGAGTCCAGATGGAACACATTATTTATCAGCTTGAAGAGGACTTGGCAATCCTTACCTTGAACCGTCCTGAGGTCGCAAATGGTTTTCATATTCCCATGTGTGAGGAGATTTTAGAAGCCCTGACTTTGGCAGAAGAGGATCCGGCTGTGCATTTTATCTTAATCAACGCGAATGGCAAAGTCTTTTCAGTTGGGGGAGATTTGGTAGAGATGAAGCGGGCAGTGGATGAGGATGATATTCCATCATTGACAAAAATCGCAGAGTTGGTCAATACGATTTCCTATAAAATCAAGCAAATAGCCAAACCTATTTTAATGGAAGTTGACGGTGCTGTTGCAGGTGCCGCAGCCAATATGGCTGTTGCGGCAGATTTCTGTCTTGCAACGGATAAGGCTAAGTTTATCCAAGCCTTTGTTGGCGTCGGCTTGGCTCCAGATGCAGGAGGAATTCATCTCTTGAGCCGCAGTATCGGTGTGACGCGTGCTGCCCAACTAGCTATGACAGGTGAGGCTTTGAACGCAGAAAAAGCTCTGGAGTGGGGGCTAGTTTACCGTATTTCTGAAGCTGATAAGTTAGAAAAAACCAGAGAACAGCTTCTTAAAAAATTAAGACGTGGCTCAGCTAATTCCTATGCAGCCATTAAGAAGTTGGTTTGGGAGAGCCAATTTAAAGACTGGCAGGATTACGCTACTTTAGAACTGAACCTACAGGAATCCTTAGCTCAAACAGAGGATTTCAAAGAAGGAGTGCGAGCCCATTCTGAGAGAAGACGGCCTAAATTTACAGGAAAATAAAAAAATACTTGCATCATTCTTTGAACTTTGATATAATTCTTTTGTCAAATGTTTTGATTCTAAAAGTTTTTTGAAAAGGAGGGAAGGAAAGATTGGACTACCAACGAATTAATGAATATTTAACGTCTATATTTAACAATGTCCTCGTTATTGAGGAAGTGAGCTTGAGGGGTAGTCGTTTCAAGGATATCTCCATCAAAGAAATGCATACGATTGATGTGATTGGAAAAGTTCCAGATGTGACACCAAGTCAAGTGTCAAAAGAGTTGATGGTGACTCTTGGGACAGTTACAACTAGTTTGAATAATCTCGAACGCAAGGGTTACATTGAACGCATTCGTTCAGAACATGATCGACGTGTGGTACATCTGCATTTGACAAAGAAAGGTCGCTTGGTTCATAGGCTACATAAACGCTTCCACAAGGCCATGGTTGAAAAAATCATTGATGGTATGAGTAAGCAAGAAATTGAGGTTATGAGCAAAGGTTTGACTAATCTTTATCAATTTTTGGAGGATTTGAGATAATGGCTTTTGCAAAAATAAGCCAGGTTGCTCATTATGTGCCAGAGCAAGTGGTTACAAATCATGATTTGGCTCAGATTATGGATACCAATGATGAGTGGATTTCAAGTCGGACGGGAATACGTCAAAGACATATTTCAAGAACAGAATCTACTAGTGATTTAGCTACAGAGGTTGCTAAGAAACTGATGGCAAAAGCTGAAATCACAGGAGAGGAGTTGGATTTTATCATCCTAGCTACTATTACTCCAGATTCGATGATGCCCTCTACAGCTGCTCGTGTCCAAGCCAATATTGGTGCTAATAAGGCCTTTGCTTTTGACCTAACAGCGGCTTGCAGTGGATTTGTATTTGCTCTTTCAACTGCTGAAAAGTTTATCGCTTCTGGTCGCTTTCAAAAAGGCTTGGTGATTGGTAGTGAGACCCTCTCTAAAGCAGTCGATTGGTCAGACCGATCAACAGCTGTTTTGTTTGGAGATGGTGCTGGTGGAGTCTTGCTAGAAGCTAGCGAGAAAGAGCATTTTTGGGCTGAGAGTCTCAATAGTGATGGGAATCGTAGCGAGTGTCTAACTTATGGACATTCAGGCCTACATTCTCCATTTTCAGATCAAGAAAATGCAGATTCATTTTTGAAGATGGATGGACGCGCAGTCTTTGATTTTGCTATTCGGGATGTAGCCAAGTCTATTAACCAGACTATTGAAGAATCTCCTGTAGAGGCGACAGACTTGGATTATCTGCTACTTCATCAGGCTAATGACCGTATTTTGGATAAGATGGCTAGAAAAATCGGTGTCGACCGAGCTAAACTTCCAGCCAATATGATGGAATATGGGAACACCAGTGCAGCAAGTATCCCGATTTTACTTTCAGAGTGTGTAGAACAAGGACTTATCCCTTTAGATGGTAGTCAGACTGTTCTGCTATCAGGCTTCGGTGGAGGCTTGACATGGGGCACGCTCATTCTTACAATTTAGGTAATCATGTGGTGAACACATTGTTATAAAAAACTATTTATTTTAAAGGAGTCCTATCATGGCAGTATTTGAAAAAGTACAAGAAATTATCGTTGAAGAACTTGGAAAAGACGCATCAGAAGTAACACTTGAATCAACTTTTGATGATTTGGATGCAGATTCATTGGACTTGTTCCAAGTAATCTCAGAAATCGAAGATGCTTTTGATATCCAAATCGAAGCAGAAGATGACTTGAAAACAGTTGGTGACTTGGTTGCCTATGTTGAAGAGCAAACAAAATAAGCAGAATATAAGATAGAAGGAGTAGGGAAACCCGCTCCCTCTTGTTTAGGCAATAGTTTGATTGTCAAATTATGACAGTATCGAACTATTACGTAAGCAAGAAACGATGGAGGCACTATGAAAACGCGTATTACAGAATTATTGAATATTGATTATCCTATTTTCCAAGGAGGAATGGCCTGGGTCGCTGATGGTGACTTGGCAGGAGCTGTTTCTAAGGCTGGAGGACTAGGGATTATCGGTGGGGGGAATGCCCCGAAAGAAGTCGTCAAGGCAAATATTGATAAGATCAAATCATTGACTGATAAACCCTTTGGTGTCAACATCATGCTCTTGTCTCCCTTTGTGGAAGATATTGTAGACCTCGTTATCGAGGAAGGTGTTAAGGTAGTGACAACAGGTGCAGGAAATCCTGGTAAATACATGGAACGTTTCCATGAAGCAGGGATTACAGTTATTCCTGTTGTACCAAGCGTTGCCCTAGCTAAACGAATGGAAAAAATTGGTGCGGACGCTGTTATCGCAGAAGGAATGGAAGCTGGGGGGCATATCGGTAAATTAACAACCATGACCTTGGTGCGTCAAGTGGCGGCAACTGTATCTATTCCTGTTATTGCTGCAGGAGGGATTGCGGATGGTGAAGGTGCTGCGGCTGGCTTTATGCTAGGTGCAGAGGCTGTTCAGGTTGGAACGCGTTTTGTCGTTGCCAAAGAGTCTAATGCCCATCCAAATTACAAGGCCAAGATTTTAAAAGCTAGAGATATTGATACTACGATTTCAGCTCAACACTTTGGCCATGCTGTTCGTGCGATTAAAAATCAGTTGACTCGTGATTTTGAAAAAGCTGAGAAAGATGCCTTTAAACAAGAAAATCCAGATTTGGAAATTTTTGAACAAATGGGAGCAGGCGCTCTAGCCAAAGCGGTTGTTCACGGAGATGTGGATGGAGGCTCTGTCATGGCAGGTCAAATTGCAGGGCTTGTTTCCAAAGAAGAAACCGTTGAAGAAATCCTAAAAGATTTGTATTACGGAGCAGCTAAGAAAATTCAAGAAGAAGCCTCTCGTTGGGCAGGAGTTGTAAGAAATGACTAAAACAGCCTTTTTATTTGCTGGTCAAGGTGCCCAGTATCTAGGTATGGGACGGGAACTCTATAATCAGTATCCGATTGTCAAAGAAACGATTGATCAAGCGAGTCAGGTACTCGGTTATGATTTGCGTTATCTTATTGATAGGGAAGAAGAAAAACTCAATCAGACCCGCTATACGCAACCAGCTATTTTAGCAACTTCAGTTGCTATCTATCGTTTATTGCAAGAAAAGGGCTATCAACCTGATATGGTTGCTGGTTTGTCTCTTGGAGAATACTCTGCCTTGGTGGCCAGCGGCGCCTTGGATTTTGAAGAAGCAGTTGCCTTAGTTGCTAAGCGTGGAGCCTATATGGAAGAAGCAGCTCCTGCTGGTTCTGGCAAGATGGTGGCAGTTCTCAATACACCAGTAGAGGTCATTGAAGAAGCCTGTCAAAAAGCTTCTGAACTTGGAGTGGTTACCCCAGCTAACTATAATACACCTGCACAAATCGTGATTGGTGGAGAAGTAGTTGCAGTTGATCGAGCTGTTGAACTCTTGCAGGAAGCAGGTGCTAAACGCTTGATTCCTCTTAAGGTTTCAGGACCTTTTCATACTGCTCTCCTTGAGCCTGCTAGCCAGAAACTAGCTGAAACACTAGCTCAGGTAAGTTTTTCAGATTTTACTTGTCCCCTAGTCGGCAATACAGAAGCTGCAGTTATGAAAAAAGAAGACATCGCTCAACTCTTGACGCGTCAGGTCAAGGAACCAGTTCGTTTTTATGGAAGTATTGCAGTTATGCAAGAAGCAGGCTTAACCAACTTTATCGAGATTGGACCGGGGAAAGTCTTGTCAGGCTTTGTTAAAAAAATTGATAAGACGGCTAAACTAGCCACTGTTGAAGATCAGGCGAGCTTGGAAGCCTTGCTAGAAAACAAGTAATCCCTTCTCCCATAAATACAAGAGGAAACAGGAGAAAAGAATGCAACTAAAAAATAAAAATATCTTTATTACAGGTTCGAGTCGTGGGATTGGTCTTGCCATCGCCCACAAGTTTGCTCAAGCAGGAGCCAACATTGTCTTAAACAGCCGTGGGGCAATTTCAGAGGACTTGCTAGCCGAGTTTGCAGACTATGGTGTCAAGGTAGTTCCCATTTCAGGAGACGTGTCGGTTTTTGCAGACGCTAAGCGTATGGTTGAGCAAGCTATTGCAGAGCTGGGTTCAGTAGATGTTTTGGTCAACAATGCAGGGATTACCCAAGATACCCTTATGCTCAAGATGACAGAAGCAGATTTTGAAAAAGTGCTCAAGGTTAACTTGACTGGCGCTTTTAACATGACACAATCAGTCTTGAAACCGATGATGAAAGCCAGAGAAGGTGCTATCATCAATATGTCTAGTGTTGTTGGTTTGATGGGAAATATTGGCCAAGCTAACTATGCTGCTTCTAAGGCTGGTTTGATTGGTTTTACCAAGTCTGTGGCGCGTGAAGTGGCCAATCGCAATATCAGGGTTAATGCTATCGCACCTGGAATGATTGAGTCCGATATGACAGCGGTTCTATCAGACAAGGTAAAAGATGCCATGCTGGCGCAAATTCCTATGAAAGAATTTGGGCAGGCAGAGCAGGTTGCAGATTTGACAGTATTTTTAGCAGGCCAAGATTATCTAACTGGTCAAGTAGTTGCCATTGATGGTGGCTTAAGTATGTAGCAGAAGCTAGAGGTAAAAAAGATGAAACTAAATCGCGTAGTAGTAACAGGTTATGGAGTAACATCTCCAATCGGAAATACACCAGAAGAATTTTGGAATAGTTTGACAACTGGAAAAATCGGAATTGGTAAAATAACAAAATTTGATCATAGTGACTTTGATGTGCATAATGCGGCAGAAATCCAAGATTTTCCATTTGATAAATACTTTGTAAAGAAAGATACCAATCGTTTTGATAACTACTCTTTATATGCCTTGTATGCGGCTCAAGAAGCTGTTAATCATGCCAATTTGGATGTAGAGGCTCTTGATAAAGATCGTTTTGGTGTTATTGTGGCCTCTGGTATTGGTGGAATTAAGGAAATTGAAGATCAAGTGCTTCGTCTCAACGAAAAAGGACCAAAACGTGTGAAACCATTGACCCTTCCAAAGGCTTTACCAAATATGGCTTCAGGAAATGTTGCTATGCGTTTTGGAGCAAACGGTGTTTGTAAATCCATCAATACTGCCTGCGCTTCATCAAATGATGCGATTGGGGATGCCTTCCGCTCAATTAAATTTGGTTTCCAAGATGTTATGTTAGTAGGTGGTTCAGAAGCCTCTATCACACCTTTTGCTATTGCTGGTTTCCAAGCCTTGACAGCTCTCTCTACTACAGAGGACCCAACTCGTGCTTCCATTCCATTTGATAAGGACCGCAATGGGTTTGTTATGGGTGAAGGTTCAGGGATGTTGGTTCTTGAAAGTCTTGAACACGCTGAAAAACGTGGGGCAACCATCCTTGCTGAAGTAGTTGGTTACGGAAATACTTGTGATGCCTACCATATGACTTCTCCTCATCCAGAAGGTCAGGGAGCTATCAAGGCCATCAAACTAGCCTTGGAAGAAGCTGAGATTTCTCCAGAGCAAGTAGCCTATGTCAATGCTCACGGAACGTCAACTCCTGCTAATGAAAAAGGAGAAAGTGGTGCGATCGTAGCTGTTCTTGGTAAGGAAGTACCTGTATCATCAACCAAGTCTTTCACAGGACATTTGCTGGGGGCTGCAGGCGCGGTAGAAGCTATCGTCACAATCGAAGCCATGCGTCATAACTTTGTACCAATGACAGCTGGAACAAGTGAAGTATCAGATTATATCGAAGCCAATGTCGTTTATGGACAAGGCTTGGAGCAAGAAATTCCATACGCTATTTCAAATACTTTTGGTTTTGGTGGCCACAATGCAGTTCTTGCTTTCAAACGTTGGGAGAATAAATAACTATGAATTTAAACGATATTAAAGACTTGATGGCCCAATTTGACCAGTCAAGTTTGAGAGAATTTTCTTATAAAAATGGGACGGATGAGTTGCAGTTTAGCAAGAATGAAGCGAGACCTGTACCTGAAGTTGCAGCTCAAGTCGCTCCAGCACCCGTTCTAGCAACACCGAGTCCAGTAGCTCCTACATCTGCTCCAGCAGAGACTGTAGTAGAAGAAACTTCGGCTCCAGCTGAAGCAAGTGTAGTTGCTGAGGGAGATCTTGTAGAGAGCCCACTTGTTGGGGTGGCTTACTTGGCTGCTGGTCCTGATAAACCTGCCTTCGTTACAGTTGGTGATAGTGTCAAAAAAGGTCAAACATTGGTCATCATCGAAGCCATGAAAGTTATGAATGAAATTCCTGCACCTAAGGATGGTGTGGTAACAGAGATTCTCGTTTCAAATGAAGAAATGGTTGAGTTTGGTAAAGGATTGGTACGTATCAAATGATCGATATTCAAGGAATCAAAGAAGCCCTTCCCCACCGTTATCCTATGCTCCTAGTAGACCGTGTCTTGGAAGTGAGCGAGGACACTATTGTTGCCATCAAAAATGTGACCATCAATGAGCCTTTCTTTAACGGCCACTTTCCTCAATACCCAGTTATGCCAGGTGTTCTAATTATGGAAGCCTTGGCGCAAACTGCTGGTGTGTTGGAGTTATCAAAACCTGAAAATAAAGGAAAACTGGTCTTTTACGCTGGTATGGATAAGGTTAAATTTAAGAAGCAAGTTGTACCAGGCGACCAATTGGTTATGACAGCGACTTTTGTAAAACGTCGTGGCACAATCGCTGTGGTTGAAGCAAAGGCTGAAGTGGATGGCAAGCTTGCAGCCAGTGGTACCCTTACTTTTGCAATTGGGAACTAAGGAGGTTCTCCATGTTTCGAAAAATTTTAATTGCCAATCGTGGTGAAATTGCGGTTCGTATTATCCGTGCAGCGCGTGAATTGGGGATTACAACGGTGGCGGTTTATTCAACTGCTGATAAGGAAGCCCTTCATACGCTTTTGGCAGATGAAGCAGTTTGTATTGGTCCTGGTAAGGCAACTGAGTCTTATCTCAACATCAATGCGGTTCTATCAGCTGCAGTCTTGACTGAGGCAGAAGCCATTCACCCTGGTTTTGGATTTCTCAGTGAAAATTCCAAATTTGCAACCATGTGTGAAGAAGTTGGTATCAAGTTTATCGGTCCATCTGGTCATGTCATGGATATGATGGGGGATAAAATCAATGCGCGTGCTCAGATGATCAAAGCTGGTGTACCTGTCATTCCAGGTTCGGATGGAGAAGTGCATAACTCTGAGGAAGCTTTGATTATTGCTGAAAAAATTGGCTATCCTGTTATGCTCAAGGCTTCAGCAGGTGGTGGTGGTAAAGGGATTCGTAAGGTTGAAAAACCAGAAGACCTCGTTTCAGCCTTTGAAACTGCCTCTAGTGAAGCCAAGGCAAATTATGGCAATGGTGCCATGTACATAGAACGGGTCATCTATCCAGCTCGTCACATCGAGGTTCAAATCCTAGGAGACGAACACGGAAATGTGATTCATTTAGGTGAACGGGATTGTTCTCTTCAACGAAATAACCAAAAGGTTTTGGAAGAAAGTCCTTCGATTGCAATCGGAAAAACACTGCGCCATGAAATTGGTGCTGCGGCTGTTCGAGCGGCAGAGTCTGTTGGCTATGAGAATGCAGGGACCATTGAGTTTCTTCTTGATGAAGCCAGTGGCAATTTCTATTTCATGGAAATGAATACTCGTGTACAAGTAGAACATCCAGTAACAGAATTTGTTTCAGGTGTGGATATCGTTAAAGAACAGATTCGCATTGCGGCAGGTCAACCTTTGTCTGTTAAGCAAGAAGATATTGTCCTACGCGGTCATGCCATCGAGTGTCGTATCAATGCAGAAAATCCAGCCTTCAACTTTGCTCCAAGTCCAGGTAAGATCACCAATCTCTATCTTCCAAGTGGAGGAGTTGGCTTGCGCGTGGATTCAGCAGTTTATCCAGGTTATACCATTCCGCCTTATTATGATAGTATGATTGCTAAAATCATCGTTCACGGCGAAAATCGTTTTGATGCCTTGATGAAAATGCAACGTGCCCTTTATGAATTAGAGATTGAAGGAGTGCAGACCAATGCAGATTTCCAGCTTGACCTCATTTCAGATCGCAATGTCATTGCTGGAGATTATGATACTTCCTTCTTAATGGAAACCTTCTTACCTAAATATCAAGAAAAAGAATAAAATGACTTCAAGAGTTTAAACCGAAAAGGGGAATCAATGGCTCTATTTAGTAAAAAAGATAAGTATATTCGAATCAATCCCAATCGTTCGGTTAGGGAAAAACCTCAAGCTAAGCCAGAGGTTCCAGATGAATTATTCTCCCAGTGTCCAGGCTGTAAGCATACCATTTATCAGAAGGATCTGGGAAGTGAGCGTATCTGTCCACATTGTAGCTATACCTTTCGTATTTCTGCCCAAGAACGCTTAGCTTTGACGATTGATATGGGAACCTTCAAAGAATTGTTTACAGGGATTGAAAGCAAGGATCCCTTGCATTTCCCTGGTTATCAAAAGAAACTAGCAACTATGCGTGAAAAAACAGGGCTGGATGAAGCCGTTGTGACAGGAACAGCTCTTATAAAAGGTCAGACTGTGGCTCTTGGAATTATGGATTCCAACTTTATCATGGCTTCTATGGGTACGGTTGTAGGTGAAAAAATCACTCGTTTGTTCGAGTATGCGACTGTCGAAAAATTGCCAGTTGTCCTAATCACAGCCTCTGGCGGAGCCCGTATGCAGGAAGGAATCATGAGTCTCATGCAGATGGCCAAGATTTCTGCAGCAGTTAAACGCCATTCAAATGCTGGTCTCTTTTTTCTGACCATTTTGACAGATCCAACGACTGGTGGTGTAACAGCTTCCTTCGCTATGGAAGGCGATATCATTCTGGCTGAACCACAGAGTTTGGTTGGTTTTGCTGGGCGTCGTGTCATTGAAAATACGGTTCGTGAAAGTTTGCCTGAGGATTTCCAAAAGGCGGAATTCCTATTGGAACATGGCTTTGTGGATGCGATTGTCAAAAGAAGAGATTTGCCAGACACTATTGCTAACCTAGTCAAATTGCACGGAGGGAGTCCTAGATGAATATTGCAAAAATAGTCAGAGAAGCGCGTGAGCAGAGTCGTTTGACAAGCTTGGACTTTGCGACAGGCATTTTTGATGAATTTATCCAATTACACGGTGACCGTTCCTTTCGTGATGATGGTGCAGTTGTTGGTGGTATTGGCTGGCTTGGAGATCAAGCTGTAACAGTGGTTGGTATCCAAAAAGGCAAGAGCTTACAAGACAACCTCAAACGGAATTTTGGACAACCGCATCCAGAAGGCTATCGCAAGGCCTTGCGTTTGATGAAACAGGCTGAAAAGTTTGGCCGTCCAGTTGTGACCTTTATCAATACAGCAGGAGCCTATCCTGGTGTGGGAGCGGAAGAACGTGGACAGGGAGAAGCCATTGCTCGCAATCTCATGGAAATGAGTGATCTGAGAGTTCCTATTATTGCTATCATTATCGGTGAAGGTGGTTCAGGTGGGGCTCTGGCTCTAGCCGTTGCGGACCGTGTCTGGATGCTGGAAAATTCTATCTATGCCATTCTCAGTCCAGAAGGTTTTGCTTCTATTCTATGGAAAGATGGCAGTCGTGCTATGGAAGCGGCAGAACTGATGAAAATCACTTCACATGAGTTGTTAGAAATGGATGTGGTGGATAAGGTGATTTCTGAAGCAGGACTTTCTAGCAAAGAATTGATTAAGAATGTCAAAAGAGAACTTCAAGCTGAGCTAGCTAGACTTTCACAAAAACCGCTAGAAGAGTTGTTGGAAGAGCGTTATCAACGATTTAGAAAATACTAATACAAAAACTAGAACTGGCAGTCAGTTCTAGTTTTTATGTGCTTCTTATACTCAATGAAAATCAAAGAGCAAACTAGGAAACTAGCCGCAGGCTGTACTTGAGTACGGCAAGGCGACGTTGACGCGGTTTGAATTTGATTTTCGAAGAGTATTATTCGTAAAAAATCTCAAAAAGCCTACCTTTCAGTAGACTTAGTTTATTTCTATTCTTATCGGCACTCTTCCAAAATTCTGCTCTGCTATACTTGACTTTCCCAGTTGGTAAATCTGGTCTGCCTTTTGAGTCATGACATACCAGGGTT